>WJLX01000005.1 GCA_014728225.1 Candidatus Coatesbacteria bacterium
CGAGGTTGAAGCCACCCAAGCTCCGCCGCAACAAGAATAACAACGCGTCTGACCCGCTCGCTTCCCACCGCCCGTCTCAGCGGATAGTTATCGATAGGCAACGGTTTTCATCGTTTAGCCGGCCCATTCGTTAGTCGGCACTGCGACAGTCGAGCTCGGCCTGAACCAACTGGTAGCGAACAAGCTGGAAGGGTCAGCCGTCGCTCGGCATACCGGCACCGCACTCAAAGCAGGGGCTGAAAGCAGGCCGCTGAACGATTAACCGATGCCGAAGGGGCACTAACGTCCGGGTTCAGACAGCGGCTGCTGAACCAGTGAAGAGGTCCTCTATCGGATGATGACCCCACAATACAATAAAACCGCCCCAGGGGGCGATCGCGGCGCAACGAGGGCGTGGTTTGAAAACCGTTTCAATCATGCAGCGCCAGGGCCGTGGCCACGGCGTAGTAACGCTCGTGGGCGATGGAGACGAACCAGTTGTTGATCCCCCGTTGCTCCGCCAGCCGGGCGGCGTTGCCGTGGAGTTCCAGCTCGATGCCGCCACCCTCCCGGGGGACGACCTCGAACTCCTTGAAGTACGTCCCCTGACCCCAGCCGCAGCCCAGGGCCTTCATCGCCGCCTCCTTGACGGCGAAGCGGGCCGACAGCTTGGCCAGCAGAAAGCTGATCGGCCGGGAGCCCCAGTCGCGGGGCCACTCGCGTTGGGTGAAGACGTGGCGCCGCAGGGCCGTTTCACGGTCGGTGCGCAACAACCGGGTGAAACGGGCCAGCGAAACAACGTCGATGCCCAAACCGAGGATGTCGCTCAAGGTGGCCCCTTCCGCGGCGGCGCAGCGCGAACGACGGCGAAAACAGAATTATACCACGACACCCCGGCTATTGCTGGTAACCGGGACGACAGACTTTGCAGGGCTCGTAGCCCTCGGCCAGGGCCCGCTCCCGGCTCATCCGGCGCAGGTTGTCATGACCGGCGACGTGCTGGCAGTCGGGAGCGTGATACTTGCCGCCGTGCTCGGTCACGTAAACGTAGGTTCCGCTGTAGAGCTGCTCCTTGTCGTCTTGATCCTCGGCGGCCGGCGGCGGGGTGGACTCCCCACCGGGCGCGACCTCGCCGGCGGAGGCTTCCTCGACGGGCTCCTCCGCTTCATCAGCGGGCTGTTGACCATCGCAACCCGCCAGACAGACCAGAAAGACAACCAGGACAAATAACGGCTTCAACAAGCGCATCGGCACTCCTTGGCAGGTAAAACTTCCACAACCGTAACGAGAATACTAGCACAGGGAGCCGCCCGGGGGAAAGGTGGACCTGCCGGGGCCGCCTTGTCCCCGGCCGTCCCCGCCGCTATAATCCCTGCGACCCGCCGAGACCGAGCACGATGATCTCCGTCCTGCTGCCCGTCTACAATGCCGCCGCCGCCCTGCCGGCGGCCCTGGAAACCACCCTGGCCCAAACCGGGGCGTCCTTTGAGGTCGTCGCCGTCGACGACGGCTCGACGGATCCCTCACCGGCGATCCTGGCTCACTACGCCCGACGGGATGCCCGGCTGCGGATTATAAGCCGACCCCACCGCGGCCTCGTCGCCGCCCTCAATGCCGGCTTGGCCGCCTGCCGCGGCGAACTCGTCGCCCGGATGGACGCCGACGACCGGATGCTCCCAGGTCGGCTGGCGGCCCAGGCCGCTCTGCTGGCCCAGCGCGCCGATCTCGCCGGCTGCGGTTGTCCGGCCCGCGTCGAGCCCGCCGCGGCGATGACCCCCGGCGCCCGGCGCTACCTGGAATGGAACAACTCCCTGATCACCCCCCAAGACATCCGTCGCCAGGTGTTCATCGAGAGCCCCCTGATCCACCCCACGGTGATGCTGCGTCGAGCGGTTCTCGAAGCCGCCGGCGGCTGGCGGGAATTCGACGGCCCCGAGGACTACGATCTCTGGCTGCGTCTGCTCTTCGAGCACGACGCCGAACTGGCCAAGGTCTCCCGCACTCTCCACGTCTGGCGCGACCACAGCGACCGGCTGACCCGCACCGATCCCCGCTACCGGGCGGCCGCCTTCCTCGAACTCAAGACCCACTACCTGGCCGAGTACGTCGTCCGGCCCCGGAACGGCTACGTCCTCTGGGGCTGTGGACCCCTCGGCAAGGCCCTGCTCAAGGCCCTGCGCCGACAGGGGATCGAACGCCCCGCCGCCATCGTCGAGGTCCACCCCGGACGCCTCGGCGAGATCATCCACGGCGCACCGGTGATCCCACCGGCGGCCGTCGACGACTACCAAAAGTACATCCACCTCGGCGCCGTCGGCCAGGCCGGTTCCCGGGAACGACTGCGACGCGAATTCGCCGCCCACGACCTCCGCGAGGGTCGCGACGCCTTCTTCACCGCCTGAACGGAAAGACGCCCCGGGCGACCTGGGAAAAACACCCGCGATACCGCATAACACACCGCGCCGGAACCGGCACGGTTTTTGCGGAGGCCGACCGTTAAGATCGCTCCAACGGTCGCCGAGATGCAAAAACCGTGCCGGTTCCGGCGCGGTGGGCTTGCGTATCGCTGGCGGTATGCGAAGGCCCTTTTTCCCAGGTCGCCCGGGGCTACACCAGCTGGGGGACGCCGCTGGTGCCCAGGGCCTGGCCGAACAGGCCGCCGCGCAGAATCAGGTGCAGCCCGCGGGAGCCGGCGGAGGCCAGCAAAACCTCGTCGCCGGCGCGGAGGCCGTAGGCCTCGCGCACCCGTTCGACGAGGAGCAGGCGGCCCTTGGTGGTGACCTCGCTCTTGCCGAGGAAGACGGCCTCGCTGAGCAGGCCGTGCTGCAGGTCGGCGGGCAGTTCGGCGTAGACTGCCGCGGTGACGACGAGGGGTCCCAGGACGCCGCCGCGGACCAGCAGCACCCTGGCCCCGGGTTCCAGGCCGTACTCGGCGGCGGCTTCGCCGGGATCGAGGGTCCCGGCCGCATCGAGGCGGCTCAGTCCGTAAACGAGTCTGTCGCCGAGTTTGACGGCCATGGGGGACCTCGTCGACGGCGGCTCGGTTCGGTGGTGCTGATCATCATGGGGGAGGCGAGTCCGGCGGGATGCTTGGGCGGTGGGAGGGGGTGTCAGCCCTTGTGGCCGCAGTGGTGGCAGCGTAGCTTCTTGTAGTAGGGCTCGCGCCAGGGGAAGCCGCAGTTGGGGCAGGGGCTTTCCACGGGCTTGCGGTTGCAGGAGAACTTGCACTCGGGATAGGCGTCGCAGGCGTAGAACTCCTTGCCGTAGCGGTTGACGCGGGCCACCATCCGGCCCTCGCAGCCCTCCGCGGGGCAGGGCAGCTCGAGGCGCTGCGGTTCCTTGTTCTTCTCGCGTCGCTCGGCGGCCTCGCGCTGGGCCTGCTCCTTCTCCTCGGCGCTCTGTTCGATGCGGACGATGCTGCGGCACTTGGGATAGTTGGAGCAACCCCAGAAGGGGCCGTAGCGTCCCTTGCGGCGGACCATTGGCGCGCCGCACTTCTCGCAGGTCGGCACCTCGGAGGGATCGGGCGCCTCCTCGGGAATCAGTTTGCCGTTCTCGTCCCGGGTGAAGTCCAGGGTGCCCTTGCACTTGGGGTAGCGGCTGCAGCCGAGGAACTCGCCGCGGCGTCCGGAGCGCAGCACCATCGGTTCGCCGCAAAGGGGGCAGGGAACCTCGGTGAGCTCGGGCTCGGTGCCGATATTGTTCTCGCGCTCCTCGAGGATCAACCGTCCCTGCTCGTCGCGGTGGAAGTTGGCGGTGAACTTGCAGTCCGGATAGTTGGCGCAGCCGACGAAGGGTCCGGCCTTGCCGAACTTGATCACCAGATCGCCGTCGTCGAGGGGACAGTTGAGTTCTTCGACCCGGGTTTCGTGGTCGCGGCGCTTGGGCAGTTCCTTTTCGGCGCGCTCGAGCTCGGGGCGGAAGGATTCATAGAACTCGTCCAGGACGGCCCGCCAGTCCTTCTCGCCCTGGGCGATCTCGTCGAGCTCCCGCTCCATCTCGGCGGTGAAATCGACCTTGAGCAGCTTGGGAAAACCGACCAGCAGCAG
>WJLX01000006.1 GCA_014728225.1 Candidatus Coatesbacteria bacterium
CGCGACGGCTGCTAGCGGTTGCCGGTACCGGCGTAGCGGCCGATGACCGTGGTGTTGGCCCGGATGGTCTGGGCGGTGCGATAGGCCCGGGGCAGGGTGTACTCGATGAAGGGGTCGTTATCGGTGACGGGCCGCACCCCCTCGACGTAGGCGCGGAAGGCGGCGTCGTCGAGGGCCAGGGCCTCGGCCAGGCGCAGGGGCGAATCGATGCCGACCTCGGCGAGATTGGCGACGATGGCGGGATCGCGGGCGGCTTCGCGGAAGCGTTCCATCTCGGGTTCGAGGGGCTGGTTGGAACCCAGCAGCACGGCGTCGTCGCCGGTCAGCCAGAGGCCGATGTGGGGGAAGGCGGCGGCGAAACTGGCGGCCATGGCGCGCATCTCGGCCACGGGGACCTGATAGAGGGGGATCCACTGGGTGCAGATACCGTCGTCGGTCAAAGCTTCGCGGCAGAGTTCGTAGTACTCGATGGTGTAGAGGTTGACCACGCCGGCCAGGGCGGGGTGCATCGGTTCGGCGGTGATGACGTCGTAGCGTTGGTCGGTGCACAACAGGTAGTTGCGGCCGTCGTCGATAATCACCCGGGCCTGGGGGTGGTTGAGGACGTCGAGGTTGAAGGCTTCGAAATAGGGCGCCATCTCGAGCACCCCGGGGGCGATCTCGACGCAGTCGACGCACTCGACGGCATCGTGGAGGGCCAGGGCGCCGAAAGTGGAACCGGAACCGAAGCAGATCACCAGCACCCGCTGTGGTTCGGGATGCACCAGCATCGGCAGGTGGGCCAGCAGACGGTTCTTGCGCATGTCGGCCACGGCGGTGTAGGTGGCCTGATTGCCGTCGATGAGCAGCTTGCGCGTCGGCAGGCCGCCGGTGCCGATCACATCGGGCTGTTCACGGACCTCGATGGTGCCCGAGGCGGTCTCTTCGTAATCCAGCAGCACCTCGCCTTGGCGCAGGAAATTGGCGCCCAGCTTGTCGAAGGGCAGCCAGAGGGCGCCCAGACCCAGGGTGGCGGCGCAACCGACCCAGCCGTAGAGACGTTGCCTGTCGCGTTCGACGAAGCCGGCGAAGGCGACGGCCGCCACACCGACGGCCAGGGCCGCCAGGAGGTAAAGGCTCCACTGGAAACCGATCAGCGGTATCAGGACGAAGCCGGTCAGCAGGCTGCCCAGGATGGTGCCCAGGCCGTTGGCGGCGACGATCTCACCGACGCGCTCGCCGGCGCGTTCGACTTCGCTGGTGTAGAGCCGGACGACGATGGGGAACAGCATCCCCAGCAGGATCGTGGGTGGCAGCATCACCACGATGGTCAGCACGATCGAGCTGCCGACCAGAGAGCCCCAGCCGGCGATCCCGCCGACGAGGGACTGGGAGAAGTCGCCCATCGCGCCGGGCCAGTTGAGCGCTAAACCCGTTGATAACAGCGCCGTCAAGCCGACGCCGACCTCGAGCCAGGCGAAGGCCCGCCCGGGGTTCTTCAAACGTTTGACCAGGCTGGAGCCGATCGCTCCGCCCAGGGCCAGGCCGGCCAGGTAGATGCCCAGCATGGCCGAGAAGGTGTAGGTGATATTGGAGAACCACAGGATCAGCGTCCGGGTCCAGACCAGCTCTAGCCCCAGGGCGGCGAAGCCGCTGACGGCGTAAAGGATCAACAGCAGCCGGGCCTTCTTTTCCCGGGGCGCCTTGAAACGCTCGACGGGCCGAACGGCGACGTCTTCACCCCGGGAGAGCAGCAGCGCCGCCCCGGCCGCAGCCAGGTTGAGTCCCGCTGCCAGCAGACTCGAACCCCAGAGGCCGAGGTGCTCGATCAGCACGAAGCCGGAGAGGAAGGTTCCGGCTACGGCGCCCAGGGTGTTGAGAGCGTAGAGCAGGCCGACGCGGCCGCCGAGGGAGGTCTTCTCCGCCGCGACGTGGCGGGCCAGGGCCGGCAGGGTGGCGCCCATCAGGGTCGTCGCCGGCAGCAGGGTCAACAGGGCCAACAGCGCCCGCACGGTGAGATAAAGGAACCCGCCGCCTCCCGTTGCGCTGTAGAGGGGCACGTAGAGGTGCTGGAACAGCGCCAGCAGCAGGGGCACCAGGAGACCGGCGACGCCGACGCCCAACTGCAGCAGGGCGTAAAAACGCAGCGGTTTCTTCATCCGGTCCGCCGCCCGGCCCAGCAGCCAACTGCCCAGGGCCAGGCCGCCCATGAAGGCGGCCAGCACCGTGGCCGTGGCCTGGCTGGTGGCGCCGAAGACAAAGGACATCCGGCGCAGCCAGACGACCTCGAAGATCAATCCGGCGGCTCCGGAAAGCAGAAAAAGGGTCGCCACGGCGGGCAGGTGTAAACGACGTTGATTGCTCATGCGCAAGATGGGCTTGAGGTGGAAGGCTATCTTAAGGCCGACGAGGCGGGAACCTGGCAAACAAACGGCCCCGGGACGCGGGGGGTATTATAACCCACGCGGGGGCGCCGGTCTAGGCGAAGAGAACTAGCCCAGGGGGGTGGTCAGCCACATCGTCAGGTCGTAGAACAGCTGGAAATAGGGCGTCAGCAGACCAGTGGCCACCAACAGGATGACGATGATGAAGCCGTAGGGGGCGATCTGGCTGATGTAACGGCCCGCCTTGGGCGGCAGGACGCTGATCAGCAGACTGGAGCCGTCCAGGGGCGGGATGGGCAGGATGTTGAAACCGGCCAGGATCAGGTTGATCAGCACGCCGTACTGCAGCAGTCCCATCAGGATGGCCGCCGGGGAGGTCAGGCCGCCCGGGGCGTGCTCGTGAACCCCGAACAGGTAGGCGACCTGCAGAATGATGGTGAAGCCCAGGGCCAGAAGTATGTTCGAGCCCGGTCCCGCCAGGCTGACGGCCAGGTGATCCCGCTTGGGGTTGCGCAGGTTGCGCACATCCACGGGAACGGGTTTGGCGGCGCCGATAATGAAGCCCGCCCCGGAGATGATCAGGATCGCCGGCAGCAGAATCGTCCCCACAAGACTGATGTGCGGCAGGGGATTGAGCGTCAACCGCCCGGCCAGCTTCGCCGTATCGTCACCGCGACGATGGGCCATCCAGGCGTGCGAGGCCTCGTGGAAGGTTAAACTAAAGAGCAGGACCGGTACGGCGATAATGATCTGCTGCCAATCCATGGGCTGCGCTGGACTCCAGAAGAGGTAGACGGTTGTCGGGCTTGAGCTACGTCGCGACGGCGAGCGGGGTTCCCGGCGATTATGCCGGTCCGGTGCCAAGATATCAAGGCCGGTTATCAGTGTTTCGTTTCATTAATCACTTTTCTAACAACCCCACTTGACATCTGTGCTAATAAAATGTACTTTTTTCTGTGTTTCGAATATGCGTTAGGAAAACACTTTTCTACTGCTACCGCCTTGGAGATTGGAGAGCAAATTATGTGTAAACAAAACATTGCTGTAATTATCCTATCCGCTGTTGTGTTTACTCTTGGGTGTAGTGATGACAGTGATAACACAAATGCTAATGAAATAGTTGAGGGTAGCGTTGATAAAGTAACTTTTAGTACACCTGAAGCATTAATCGAAGCATTCATAAGTGCGGTTAACAGCAATGACTTTTCAGTTTTTGATGATATGATACCAAATCAAAATATGCGCTTTAATATTACGCAGAGAATTAATAATTATAACTGGAAACTAACAAAGTACGAAATACTGGAAAGTAATAAAGGCAATATGATTGTATCTTTTGTGAATGACACAAAATTATATGTTGATGATGGGTATTTTTTTCAAAATATTTATTTATCTCAAGTTAATGGTAATAATTCAGGTGATCCTAGATTGGATAATTAGTGATGAGGTGTGGTGTTTACATATATATCAAATAGTATTTTCATACAATCGGACAGGCGAAGGTGAACTCTATGTAATTGATCCAACTGGCTTTAACGAGGAGCGTCTTACGATAAATGGTGGCGCTTTTCCTCACTGTAGGGCAGACGGTGAGCTAATAGTATATGAGAGAAATGGGATGATTTACACCATGAATCCAGACGGTACTAACCAGCAATATATAACACAAGGTAAAGAACCGGACTGGAGCTGGGACGGAAAAAGGATAGCATACTCATATAATGGAGATATACATATTTACAATTTAGAAGAAGGGACGAATATATATGTACCTTCCCCTTCTAAATCACATTTTCCATCTTGGAGTCCAGATGACCAGAAGTTAGTATTTGAATCCTATCATAACGGATTGAAAGGTGAAGCATATACTGTCAATACAGATGGAGACAGTCTTAGGAGAATAGCATCAGAAGGTAGTTACCCATCCTGGAGCATCGAGAACAATATTGTTTATGGTGTTGATAACGGTTTGGAAGTTACCGATTCCAATGGTAATAACAGCTCATATTTGTTCTTACCTAGAGCCCTTCAACCGGCTTGGAGCCCAGACGGTAGACGCATTGCATTTAGCCGTTACCCTGATATGTCACACTTAACTCTTGAAGATTTTGCTTCAGTCAGTTCTCCTGACGAATTAAATATAGATGAGGTTAATATATTTATTTCTGATGCAAACGGAAATAATGTAATACAAGTTACTGAAGAAGGGGGCGCTCAACCAGCCTGGCTCTTGTCCGACCAAACTGAGCCAAAGCTATACGGCAGGGCTGACTATCCCGAAACGCGGTACTTAACGATATGGTCTGGTCCGTTGAATTTACGTGACGCTCCAAATATTGATTCTGAAGTTGTAGATAAACTGAGAACAGGCCAAAAAGTATGGTTCGTTGATGAGGGACCGATGGATTATAGAGCTAATCACAATGCACCCTGGATTAAGGTGGTTACACAAGGTGGGATTGAGGGTTATATATTCAGTTATTTTAGCGATTACTAAACATTTAGTATAGTCATTGTTATTAGCTTGAATCTCCTAATAGGTGAATTCAAGCTTTTTTTAATTTTTCCACTTTAAATATAAAAGATATAATAATAATAGTAATATACATAAATATAAGCACTAAAATATCTGCTCGGCGGTGCGGCTGTCTGCGGGAATCTCTAGCTCGCCGCGCTTCCAGCGGGCGTACAGCGCTTCGACGCAGCGTCCGTCCAGCTTGCCGGCCTCGACCTGGGAGCGCAGGATGCTGAAGGCCTCATCGGGGGGCAGGGGTTCTTTGTAGTGACGGCGCTGGGTCAGGGCGTCGAAGATGTCGGCCACCATCATCATCCGGGCGCCGAGGGGGATGGCGTCGCCGGCCAGGCCGTCGGGGTAGCCGGAGCCGTCGAGTTTCTCGTGGTGGGCGCCGGCGACGTCGGGCACGTCGCGCAGGCCGCGCTCGAACTTGATCCGCCGCAGGAGTTGTTTGGAGATCACCACGTGGCGTTTCATCTCCTCGTACTCCTGGGGGGTGAAGCGCCCGGTTTTGCAGAGGATGCTGTCGCGGACGCCGATCTTGCCGACGTCGTGGAGCAGGGCGGCCACGCGCAGGGACTCCAGCGCGGCGCCCTCGAGGCCCATTTCGCGGCCGATCATCACGGTGTAGCGGGTGACGTTCTGGATGTGGTTGCCGGTGATCTTGTCCTTGGCGTCGACGGCCCGTGAGAGGGTTTCGGTGAAGGAGAGGAACATCGCCCGGCGCTGTTCATAAAGCAGGTTGTTTTCGATGCTGACGGCGGCCTGGGCGGCCAGGATCGACAACAGCCGTTCGTCGTCGGCGGTGAAGGCCTCGCTCTCCTCGAGGCGCCCGCCGGGGGGGCGGCGGTTGAGCACCTGGAAGACACCCATCACCCGGCCCTGCTTGTCGCGCAGGGGCAGGGCCAGGATGGACTTGGTGCGGTAGCCGGTCTGGCGGTCGATGTTGCGGTTGAAGCGCGGGTCGTCGTAGGCCTCGGGGATGTTGAGGGTTTCGCCGGAGGCGGCCACGGCGCCGGCGATGCCCTTGTCCGCCGGGAAGCGGATCTCTTCGGTCCCCTCGGCGACCATGCTCCACAGTTCTCCGGCCTCGCGATCGAGGATGAAGACCGTCGAGCGGTCGGCCTCGAGGATCTCCGTGGCCAGCTTGGCCAGGATCGTCAGCAGCTCGCCGATGGGCATGATCCGGCCGATGGCCTGACCGGCCTCGAGCAGGACCCGCTGGCGTTGGAGCAGGCGTCCGTTTTCGCGCTCCATCAGGGCGTTGGCGACGGCCACGCCGACGAAGCCCGCCAGCATTCTCAACTGCTCCTCGTCTTCGAAGCTGAACAGCCCGCGCTGTTTGTTGAGCACCTGGACTACGCCGAGGATGCGGCCGTCGCCGCGCTTCATCGGCATGACCAGCATGTTGCGCGTCTTGTAGCCCGTCTCACGATCCACCTCGGGGTTGAAGCGGGGATCGGCGTAGGCGTCGGCGATGTTGACCAGCTCGCCCGTCGTCGCTACATAGCCGGCCACCCCCTTCTCCCGGGGGATCCGCAGGCTGCGTTCGGTCAGGCCCTCGGCAACGATGCTCCAGAGCTCGTCGCGCTCCTCGTCGATGAGAAAGACCGTCGTACGCTCGGCCTCCATCACCTCGCTGGTCACCCGTGCCGCCAGCTTGAGCAGGCTCGTCAGGTCGCGCTCGCCGGAGAGCGCCCGTCCGACCTCGAGCAGTCGCCGCTGACGCCGGAGCAGCTCCTCGCTCTGGTGGTGCATGGCGGCGGTCTCCAGGCTGACCGCCCCGTACTCGACCAGACGTCCCAGCAGCCGCCGGTCGTGTTTGTTGAAGCGTCCCTGGCGTTTGTCGAAGACGGCCAGTACACCGAAGACGCGCCCCAGGCCTCCGGCCAACGGCAGGACCAGGGCGTTGCGCGGCCGGCGTCCGGCGCCGTCGAAGACCTCCCGCTCCGCCGCTGCGGAGCTGGAACGATACCAGGTCAGGGCTTCACCGCCGCCGAGAACGGGTTTCAGCAGGGTTTCCTGCTCCGCTGTCAGCACCAGGGTCTCGCCGAGGCCCGCCGCCCCCCAGAGCCCGGTGAAGGACTCCCGGGTAAAGCGCAGCTCGGCGTCCTCGGCGTCCAGCGCCGCGGCGGCGTGACGGGCGAACTGGCCCAGCAGTTGCTTGAGGTCCAGTTCGCCGGCCAGGTCCCGCGCCGCCTCCAGCAGGCGCCGCATCTCGTCCAGGCGGTTCTTGAGTCGCTCGTCGGCCGTACTCATGGCGGCCCCACCTTCCCCGGCAATGGGTAACGGTTCTCGGCTCAGACAGGTATACATATTAGCATACGCCGTCTTTCGCTTGGGGGTTCACCGCGGGGTCGCATGCTTTCACCGGTGGAAACGGGAAGCCCGCTACCGTTTGATGTGGACATTTCCAGCCGCATCTCTTGCAGTTACATCGACCAGCGGCCACCTCGCAGGGCTGCCGATGGTTACCTTAGGGGCGACTAATCCACCGGCCGCTTGCTTGTTCCGCCGCTCTTGGACTCCTGTTTCGGAGCGTTTTCCGTTCGCATTCGTCCAGCCGCCACTCGGTGGCGCATTTGTGAGGGATCCTGGTCCCCGAGCAGGTTGACACGGTTAGCCCTTCGCTGGACCTGGCTTCTCGAATCTACCATCCAACCTGATCGAGCGGGGCCTTCTCTTCGGGCAGTTCCACAGTCGTCCCTTATCATCTGGTCGATCCCGGTGGGCTATATCGAGAAAGCCCCTCTTGGGCCGCCGCCCGGATCATCAACGTGCAGTAATCCCCCCGGCCGAGGGCACACCGCGAGCGCCCATCATCGGTAGCCGTGGCTTCCCGTTACACTCTGGGGAGGAGCCTCGTCCACGGGCTGGGGTTGGGGGAGCAGGCATACCATGTTCGAGCTGCTGAGCGGCCCTGACCGGCCGCAAGCCCGGGGTGGAGAGCCTTGTGCTCTATAGGTTGAAATGTATTTGAACACTAACTCAATCAGCGACGGTCCGCCGGGGATTACTCCCATGTGTCCGTCCTGCGGGGGTTGATGAAAAGGCCGGGCGGGGTCTTGCGA
>WJLX01000007.1 GCA_014728225.1 Candidatus Coatesbacteria bacterium
ACGATGATCTTGAGACGATGATCTTGAGAAGGGGTTTGAATCCAGCGGCCGCCCGGTCATCCCGGTTATTCAAACACCGGGACGCCCGGACGCCCGTCGGCTATCCGTCGTATAAAAGGCAATCCCCCTCTTCCTCTTCTAATCGGTGCAGCCGGGTCGACGGATTCCGCGTCACAGCTCGGCTACGCCGAAGCGGCTATCCCGCCAACACCAGTCTGCACTAAGATCGTAGCCGATTCTCGAGCCCAGCGTCTGCACCGTAGCGACACAGGTAAACGACGTCGTACTAAGCGGTCTAATCGTACCGGCTGCGCGACCTCCGCGTCGCGGCCGTCTCCCACCATCCAGGGCGAGCAAGTGAAACGAATCCCCACCCTGCGCTTCTGCCTGATCCTCCTGCTGGCCGCCGCCGGCGTCGTCCGGGCCCAGAGCATCTCCTGGAGCTTCGACACCGCCGCCGAGGACGAGGCCAGCCGCAGTGTTCAGTCCAGCCCCTGTCTGGCCGACGCCAACGGTGACGGTCAGCAGGAGATCTTCTTCGGTTCCGGCGGGGGCACCTTCTACGCCCTCTACTCCAACGGTCAGCAGTGGTGGAGTTATCCGACCGACGGGGTCATCTTCAGCTCGCCGGCGGTGGGTGACATCAACGGCGACAACCGTCCCGAGGTCGTCGTCGGCTCCGACGACGGCGGCATTTACGCCTTCCGCGCCTCGGGCGGCCTGTTGTCGGGTTCCTGGCCGGTGTTCACCGGCGGACCCGTCCGCGGCTCGGCCCTCCTGGCCGACATCGACGACAACGGCACCGACGATATCGTCATCACCGCGGGCGACGGCAAGCTCTATGCCCTCGACTACCAGGGCTACGACCTGCCCGGCTTCCCCTACAAGCTCGGCTCGGCCAGCGAAAGCTCGCCCACGGCCGCCGACATCGACAACGACGGCATGCTGGAGATCGTCGTCGGCGACAACTCCGGCTTCGTCCACGCCGTCAACCACGACGGCACCCCCCTGGGCGGTTGGGAGATGCCCAAGAGCACGGGCTACTCGGTCAAGAGCTCGCCGGCCCTGGGCGACATCGACGGCGACGGCTTCCTCGAAATCGTCGTCGGCAGCGAGGATTTCAAGGTCTACGCCTGGAAGCCCAACGGCCTGCTGATGTCGGGTTGGCCGGTGCCGACGGAGTACAACATCTTCCACTCCTCACCGGCCATCGCCGACGTCGACGGCGACAGCGAGGTCGAGGTGGTCATCGCCTCGGGCGACGGCCGTGTCTACGCCCTGGAAGCCAACGGCCGCAGCGTTCCCGGTTTTCCCCTGGTCCAGCCCGCCGTGGAAGGGACCACGGGCAGCGCCACCATTCACGGTTCGGTCACCCTGGCCGACATGGGGGCCGGCCTGGCCGCCGTCGTCGGTGCCGAGGACGGCAAGATCTACGCCTGGAAGGTCTCCGACGGCCAGATCCACCCCGGTTTCCCCGTGCCCATCGCCAACGGCGCCGTGCGCTCCACACCGGCCATCGGCGACCTCGAGGGCGACGGCACCACGGAGATCGTCGCCGGCAACAACGACGGCAACCTGGCCTGTATCGAGGTCGGCGGCGGTTTCGACCCCGACCGGGCGCCCTGGCCGATGTTTCTCAACAACCCCACCCACGTCACCCTGTTCGGTCACGGGGCCGTTCCCGAGGTCGCCATCGAGCCCATCGAGGGCGAGCAGACCGGCGATGTCAGCATCTCGTATCAGATATCCGACCGCCAGAACGATACCGTCAAGCTCTGGGTCCTCTACTCCGATGACTCCGGCGGAACGTATCACGAGGCCTCGGTTTCCGGCCAGACCACGGGTCTCGGTCCCTCCGACTACACGGGCAGCGTGGTTTGGCACAGTCGCGACGACATGGACCACATCGAGGAGACCGGGGTCAAGATCAAGCTGGTCGCCGAGGACCAGACAGGGATGGGCCTGGGCATCGAAAGCGGCCTGGTCCATCTCGACAACAACGACCCGCCCCGGGCGATCATCGAGCCCCTCGAGGGCGAGCAGACCGGCGACGTCTATATCAATTACCGGCTGGAGGACGACGAGAGCGACGAGCTGTTGGTCACCTGCGAATACTCCGTCGACGGCGGCGAGACCTGGCTGGAGGCCCTGGGCGCCGAGGGCAACCTGCACCACATCGATCCCGCCCACTACGCCGATCAACTGATCTGGGACTCCCGCGTCGATCTCGAGGAACAACACGTCGAGGGCTGCCTGTTCGCCATTACCCCCGAGGACCGCGACGTCGGCCAGCGCGTGGTTTCGGCGCCCTTCACCGTCGACAACAACCCGCCGCCGACGATGTTCGTCGAGAACGTCACCGGCGAGCAGAGCGACCGGGTCGAGATCAACTACGAGGTTACCGACACCGGCGACGACGAGATCTCCCTGGCCTGCTACTACTCGCCCAACTTCGGCAAGGACTGGTTCGAGGCCACCGTCGAGGGGCCGACCTCCGGCATCCGCATGCAGGAGATGGCGGCCTACGACTGGGTGGGCACGGGTCAGTTGGTCTGGCTCTCGTCCGCCGATCTGCCCAGCGTCGATCGGCCCGAAGTCCAGTTCCGCATCATCCCCAGCGACCTCGACGAGGGCGAGGAGGACGACACCGTCCCCTTCCGCGTCGACAACAACGAGCCGCCGACGGCCCGGGTCACCGACATCTCCACCGAGGTCAGCGGCGAGGTCCAGTTGAGTTTCGCCATCGACGATCCGGAAAACGACACCTGCGACGTATTGTTGGAGTACTCCATCGACGGCGGCGCCACCTGGAACCCGGCCTACGCCAAGGAAACCATCGAGCCCGAGGGCAAGGAGACCAACCTGGTCCGCGGTTTAGAATCGAGCCGGCCCAGCCACAGCATCACCTGGCTCTCGACCGTCGATGAAGACCAGCTCGATACCGAGCAGGCCATGCTGCGGATCACCGCCCGCGACAACGACCTGGCCGCCAGCCCGGCCTCGACGGTGGCCTTCCACCTCGACAACAACGAGACCCCGACCCTGACCGTCGACAGCATCACCGAGGAGTCCAGCGGCGACATCCCGATCGGTTACCAGCTCGACGACCGCGAGCAGGACGTACTGTCCATCGCCTGCGAGTTCTCCGCCGACGGGGGGACGACCTTCCAGCCGGCCACGGTCTCGGGCGCCACCAGCGGCATCGGCCCGGCGGCCTACGACGGCGAGATCGTCTGGAACTCCGCCGCCGATTTCGACGGCCGCGACGAGCAGAACCTGGTCTTCCGCATCACCGTCGCCGACAACGACACCGGTGACTTCTCGGCCACGGCGCCCTTCTGGGTCGACAACTCCGTCCCGCCCTCGGTGGCCATTACGGCGATCACCGAGGAGGTCTCCGCCGACGTTCCCATCGATTACACCCTCACCGACCGCGAGGGCGATCCGCTGTCCATCGTCTGCGAATACTCCGACGACGGCGGTTCGACCTTCCAGCCGGCCACGGTGGCGGGTCAGACCGAGGGCATCGGCTCGGCGGGCTACGACGGTACCATCACCTGGAACTCGGCCGCCGACACCACCGGCGTCGACCAGCAGGACGTCTTCTTCCGTATCCGGCCCTTCGACAACGACGAGGGCGAGAGCGCCCAGATCGGCGCCCTGCACGTCGATAACAGCTTCGAGCCCACGGTTCAGATCACCACGACCCTCGAGGGCGAGCAGACCGGCGACCTGGCCTTCGCCTACCAGCTCAACGACCAGGAGCAGGACACCCTGTCCCTGACGCCGGAGTTCAGCCAGGACGGCGGCGGCTTCTGGCAGCCCGCCACCGTCTCCGGTCAGACCGACAACCTGACCCCGGAGATTTACGGCGGGCAACTGGTCTGGAACTCCAAGACCGATCTGCTGGGCGCCGACCTGGAGAACGTCATGTTCCGCCTGATCCCGGCGGACAACGACACCGGCGAGCCCGCGGCCGTCGGACCCTTCCACCTCGACAACAACGCCGTCCCGGCGGCGGAGCTGGCCCAGGTCACCGGCGAGCAGTCCGGCGACGTGGTCATCGGCTACAACCTGACCGACGACGAGGGCGATATCACCGCCATCCTGCCCGAGTACTCCATCGACGGCGGCACGACCTGGAACGAGGCCACCACCAAGGGCCTCTCCACGGCGGCCTATTCCGGCGAGCTGATCTGGGAAAGCGTGGCCGATATCGACGGCGAGGACTCCGAGCAGGTCGTCTTCCGCATCACCCCGGAGGACAACGATGTCGGCGAGCCCGGCCTGACCCCGGCCTTCCACGTCGACAACAACCACGTGCCCGTGTGCAACGTCGCCGATTACACCGAGGAACAGACCGGTGACATCGAGGTCGTCTACAATGTCAACGACCGCGAGGGCGACTACGTCAGCCTGACCGCCGAGTACTCCCTCGACGGCGGGACGACCTTCAAGCCGGCCACGGTCACCGGCGCCCTGAGCGAGATCGGCCCCACGCCCTACGAGGGCTACTTCACCTGGAACTCCGGCGCCGACATCCAGGGCCTGGACTCCGAGTCCGTCGTCTTCCGCGTCACCCCGGCCGACAATGACACCGGTGAAAGCGGCCAGTGCGCGCCCTTCCACGTCGACAACTCCACGGCGCCCAGCGTGACCCTGACGGCGATCACCGAGGAGCAGTCCGGTGAGGTCCAGATCCAGTACGCCCTGACCGACGTCGAGGGCGACCCGCTGTCGATCATCCCCGAGTTCAGCCCCGACGGCGGGGCGACCTGGCAGCCGGCCACGGTGCTGGGCCGGGTCGAGAACATCAGCCCCGAGCTCTACTCGGGCAGCCTGACCTGGCAGTCCGCCGTGGACATGGACATGGTCGACAACTTCGAGACCCACTTCCGCGTGCGGCCCTTCGATAACGACGAGGGCGACTCCGACCAGATCGGCCCCTTCCAGGTCGACAACTCCGATGTGCCCGGCGTCGTCGTCCAGACTCCGGAGGGCGAGCAGACCGCCGACGTGACCATCGCCTACCAGATCACGGACCGCGAGGGCGACCCGGTCAGCCTGACGCCGGAGTTCAGCCCCGACGGCGGGGCGACCTGGCAACCGGCCACGGTCAGCGGCCAGACCGAAGGCATCGGCCAGTCCGGTTACACCGGCAGCCTGACCTGGAACTCCAAGCTCGACCTCGACCAGGTGGACAACTTCGAGGTCGCCTTCCGCCTGACCCCGGCCGACAACGACGTCGGCGAGCCCTACTCCACCGACATCTTCCAGGTCGACAACTCCGACGCCCCGACGATTACCCTGGCCCCGATCACCGAGGAGCAGACGGGCTACGTCACCGTCGACTACCTGATCAGCGACCGCGAGGGCGATCCGGTCAAGCTGACGCCGGAGTGGTCCGCCGACGGCGGAACCACCTGGAACCGGGCCACGGTCAGCCAGCAGGTGGACATCGGCTCCACCGGCGGCATCCCGCCCGAGAACTACGACGGCTCCCTGGACTGGAACTCCAAGACCGATACCGACTTCGTCGACCTGCCCGAGGTGCTCTTCCGCCTGACCCCGGAGGACAACGACGTCGGCGAGCCGGTCACCACCGGACCCTTCCGCCTGGACAACTCCGACGTGCCGACCATCACCCTGGTCACCCCGTCGGGCGAGCAGACCGCCGACGTGGTCATCGACTACGAGATCTCGGATCGCGAGGGCGACCCGGTCAGCCTCACCCCCGAGTTCAGCCGCGACGCCGGCACGACCTGGGAGCCGGCCACGGTCACCGGCCAGACCGCGGATATCGACAGCGCCGGCTACCTGGGCAGCCTGACCTGGAACTCCAAGAGCGATATCGACATGCTCGACCTGTTCGAGGTCCAGTTCCGCCTGACCCCGGCCGACAACGACACCGGTGAGCCCGCCGCCACCGGAACCTTCCAGGTCGATAACAGCGATCCGCCGGCGATCGTTCTCTCCGATATCACCGAGGAGCAGTCCGGCGATGTCACCATCGCCTACGAGATCAGCGACCGCGAGGGCGATCCGATCAGCCTCAAGCCCGAGTTCTCGACCGACGGCGGCGCCAGCTTCGCCCCGGCGACCACTTCCGGCGTGCTGACCGAGATCGGTCCCGGCGCCTACTCCGGCACCCTGACCTGGCAGTCGGTCAGCGACATGGACGGTCTGGACTCCACCAGCGTGGTCTTCAGGCTAACCCCGGCGGACAATGACCAGGGTGCGGCCGACGAGACGGCGCCCTTCCAGGTCGATAACTCCGACGCTCCGCGCGTCAGCGTGGTCACACCGGAGGGCGAGCAGACCGGCGACGTGACCATCGCCTACGAAATCAGCGACCGCGAGGGCGACCCCGTCGACCTGACCCCCGAGTTCAGCCGGGACGGCGGGGCCACCTGGGAGCCGGCGACGGTCACCGGTCAGACCGCAGGCATCTCCGAGACGGCCTACAACGGTTCCTTGATCTGGAACTCCACCAGCGACATCGACATGCTCGACCTGTTCGAGGTCCAGTTCCGCCTGACCCCGGCCGACAACGATACCGGCGAAGCCGACACCACGAGCAGCTTCCAGGTCGATAACTCCGACATCCCCGCGGTCAGCGTGTTCACCCCCGAGGGCGAGCAAACCGTCGACGTGACCATCGCTTACGAAATCAGCGACCGCGAGGGCGACCCCGTCTCGCTCAAGCCCGAGTTCAGCCGGGACGGCGGGGCCACCTGGGAGCCGGCGACGGTCACCGGCCGGACCGCCGACATCGGTCCCGAGGGCTATAACGGCGAGCTTATCTGGAACTCCAAGACCGATACCGACAATTACGACCTCTTCGAGGTGGTCATCAAGCTCACCCCCTCGGACAACGACGAGGGCACGCCGGACCAGACGGCGCCCTTCCAGGTCGATAACAGCGATCCGCCCTCGATCAGCCTGACCGACATCACCGAGGAACAGACCGCCGACGTGACGATCCAGTACACCATCAGCGACCGCGAGGGCGACCCGGTCAGCCTGACCCCCGAGTTCAGCCGGGACGGCGGGGCCACCTGGGAGCCGGCGACGGTCACCGGCCGGACCGCCGACATCGGTCCCGAGGGCTATAACGGCGAGCTGATCTGGAACTCCAAGAGCGATACCGACATGCTCGACCTGTTCGAGGTCCAGTTCCGCCTGACCCCGGCCGACAACGATACCGGCGAAGCCGACGCCACGGTCAACTTCCAGGTCGATAACTCCGATCCGCCGGCCGCCGAGCTGGGCGCCGTCGAGGCCGAGGTCTCCGGCGACATCATCATTCCCTACACCCTGTCCGACCGCGAGGGCGACCCGCTGACCATCACCTGCGAATACTCTCTCGACGGCGGAACGACCTGGCAGCCCGCCTCGGTGCGCAACCCGACCGAGGACCTGACCACGGCTCAGTACACCGGCGATATCATTTGGGATTCGGTCACCGATCTAGACGGCGTCGACGCCGCCGACGTGGTCTTCCGCGTCACCCCGGCCGACAACGACACCGGTCAGGCGGCCACCGTCCGCTAGTCCGACAGTCCATCTTTCCAACCGAGGCTCGCGGCCCGTGCTCCGGTCGTGGTCGGTTCGACGGTTAACGATCCGCGGCCCCGCTCCCCGGGGCCCTTTAACGGCGCAAACGAGGTTATTATGAAGCTCCGAGCCGTCTTGCTCGCTCTGTTGACGCTCCTCGCGGCGGCGTACGCCTTCCGGGTCGATAATAACGAGCCGCCCTCGATCGTCTTGACGGACATCACCGAAGAGCAGACCGCCGACGTGACGATCCAGTACGAGATTTCGGACCGCGAGGGCGATCCGATCTCGCTCAAACCGGAGTTCAGCCGGGACGGCGGGGCGACCTGGGAACCGGCGACGGTGACGGGTCAGACCGCGGAGATCGGCCCGGCGGGCTACGTCAGCACGCTGACCTGGAACTCGAAGCAGGACGTCGACATGCTGGACCTGTTCGAAGTCCAGTTCAAGCTCACGCCGAGCGACAACGACGAGGGCACGGCGGACGCGACCAGCAACTTCCAGGTGGATAACAGCGATATCCCCAGCATTGTCTTGACGGACATCACCGAAGAGCAGACCGCCGACGTGACGATCCAGTACGAGATTTCGGACCGCGAGGGCGATCCGATCTCGCTCAAACCCGAGTTCAGCCGGGACGGCGGGGCGACCTGGGAGCCGGCGACGGTGACGGGCCAGACCGCGGAGATCGGCCCGGCGGGCTACGTCAGTACGCTGACCTGGAACTCGAAGCAGGACGTCGACATGCTGGACGGCGAGTACGTCTTCCGCATCACCCCGGCGGACAACGACACCGGCGAACCAGCAGCCACCGGCCCCTTCCAGGTCGATAACAGCGACGTGCCGACGATCAGCCTGACCACGCCGACAGGCGAGCAGAGCGGCGACGTCGAGATAGCCTACGACCTGCAGGACCGGGAGAACGACCCGATTACGCTGACGCCGGAGTTCTCGGCCGACGGCGGAGCCAGTTGGCGGCCCGCCACGGTGACGGGTCAGACCGAGAGCGTCACGCCGGGTCCGGGGAGCCTGACCTGGAACTCGAAGCAGGACGTCGACATGCTGGACGGCGAGTACGTCTTCCGCATCACCCCGGCGGACAACGACACCGGCGAACCGGCAGCCACCGGCCCCTTCCAGGTCGATAACAGCGACGTGCCGACGATCAGCCTGCAGCCGATCAGCGAGGAGCAGTCCGCCGAGGTCGAGGTGGCCTATGAGCTGTCCGATCGCGAGAACGACCCGATTACGCTGAGCGTCGAGTACTCGACGGACGGAGCGATTTGGAACCCGGCCGATGTCAGCGGGCGTTTAGAAGGTGTGACCCCGGGGCCGGGCAGCTTGACCTGGAACTCGACGACCGACCTGGACGCCCGCGACCTGCCCGCCGTCTACCTGCGTGTTACCCCGGCGGACAACGACACCGGCGAACCCGCCCAGACCGGTCCCTTCCCCCTGGACAACTCCGAGGCCCCGCGGATCGAATTGCAGACCCCGTCGGGCGAGCAGTCGGGAGCCGTCGAAATCGGCTATACTATCAGCGACCGTGAGGACGATCCCGTTTCCCTCGAGGTCTCCTACAGCCTCGACGGTGGCTCGAGCTGGGACCCGGCCACCATCGCCGGTTCGCTCGAGGGGTTGACCCCGGATCCGGGCGCCTTTACCTGGCAGAGCGACACCGATGCACCGGGTGTCGACGAGAACGCCGTGATGATCAGCGCCCTGCCCTCCGACAACGATCAGGGCCAGGAGGGGCTGACCGGCATCTTCATGCTCGACAACAACCAGCCGCCGTCGGCTGAACTCAGCCTGCCCGCCGGTACCCTGTCCGGCATCGTCCAGGTCACCGTTACGCCGCTGGATCCGGAAGGTGATCCGGTGGATTGCGGACTCGAATACGACGCCGGAACGGGTTGGACGCCGGCCTCGATCAGCGGCGGCCTCAGCGGGCTCACCGGACCGACGACGGTCAGTTGGGACACGGTGATGGACCTGGGCGAAACCGCCGCTTCCGGCACCCTGAGGGTGATTCCGGCGGACAACGACACCGGCGAACCCGGCACCGTTCCCTTCAGCGTCGACAATACCCCGGCGCCGCCGCCCGAGCCCGAGCCGGAGCCCGAACCCCAACCCGAGGACGAAACGTCACCCGGAGCCCCGTAAACGATGAACCGCGTCCCGCGTTACAGCCTGGTCCTGCTGCTCCTCGTCGCGGTGACGAGCAGCCCGGCCCTGCCCCGGGTGGTCTGTCTGCCGCTCAATAACGAGGGCGCCGCCGTCGATTCCTGGTACTCCCTGGGATTGACGGAGGCCCTGGCCTATCGGCTCAACGCCGACAAGGCCGGTGTGGGCATCGGATTCCGCACCCTGCGGGAGACGCTGGCCGAGCTGTCCCTGGGGCGTCAGGACAGCTTCAACGACGCCGATTACGACAAGCTGATCGAGAAGCTGCGCCCCGATTACTATCTGACCGGCTCCTATCTGGTCGAGTGGCCCGCCGACATCGCCGAGGACCCGCGCTTCGAGGTTGAGGTCGCCCTGCTCTCTCACCCCGCCGAGGAAGAGCTGTTCAACATCCGCTTCACCGGCATCGATCTGCTGGCCATCGAGGTCGAGATCTACAAGGAGCTGCGCCTGGCCCTGGATGATCCCCTCGACGAGCTGGAACTGGATCGGGCGCGGGAAGTGGTCACCTTCAGCCATCGAGCCTACCGCTGGTTCTGCCGCGCCCTGGGCAGCGTCAACTCGGGAACCCAGGAAGCCGCCCACCTGCGACGGGCCCTGGAGATCGCCCCCGACTTCTGGGTCGCCCGGCGCGAGCTGGCCCGGGTGCTCCTCGAGCTCGGCTCCTCCGCCGAGGCCCTCGAGGCCGTTCTCGAGGTCTTCCGCCAACAGCCCGACGATCCCTGGACGCTCAAATACTACGCCGACGTCCTCGAACGCCTGGAGGACGAAGAGAAGTCGATGCGGATGTACCGGCGGGCCTCCCTGGCCGACGAACGCCACTGGCGCATCCACCTCGAGCTGGGCCGCCACTTCGAGCGCGTCGGCTACAGCGATTTCGCCGAACGCTGCTACGAGAAGCTCCTCGACCTTGACGACGATTTCTACGTCGCCTACCGCGGCCTGGGCAAGATTCTGTTGGCCCGGGGCGAATACGACCGCGCCCTGGAGCTGCTCCAGCGGGGTGAACCCCTGGCGCCCCGTGATCCCGAGTTCCACAGTCTCCTCGGCCAGGCCTACGTCTCCAACGGCTTGTTCGACGACGGCATCGCCGAGCTGCAGCGCGCCGTCGAGCAGAATCCCGCCGAGGGCCGCTACGCCTACCAGTTGGGTTTCGCCTACTACCGCAGCGGCGACACCGTGGCCGCCGACGAGTGGTGGCGCACCGCCGAACTCCTCGGCTACCGCCCCGGCGAGGAGGGCGGACTCGAGGGCCCCGAGGCCGACGGAACCTTCTAACCCCGGAGGAAGCCTTATCCTGGAGAGCATGACCGGTTACGCCGTGGGACGCTGCGTCACCGACGGCGACCTGCTGTCCCTGGAAGCCAAAAGCGTCAACGGCAAGCACCTCAAGGCTTCCGTCAAGCTGCCGCACGCCCTGGCGCCCTACGAACCCCTGGTGCTGGAGCTGATCCGCGAACGCATCAGTCGGGGCAACGTCCGCCTGGGCTGCCTCGAGTTCGCCGGCTTCACCCCCGAGGAGGCCCGACCCCGCGTCGATCAAGCCCGCGCCCGGGGATATCTGGCGGCGCTCGAAGAACTGCCCCCCGGTGTCGCGCGTTCCCTGTCGGCCTACGAGCTGTTGCGCCTGCCCGGTGTACTGGCCGAGAGCGGTAACGGCGTCGACGCCGAGCGCCTGGAAGCCGCCGTCCGCCGCGCCGCTGAACAGGCCCTCGACGGCCTGCTGGAGCGGCGCCGCGAAGAGGGCGACCGGCTCGGCGAGGCGATGGAACGTATCCTCGCCGAGCTGCGCGATTTGCGCGGTGAGCTCCACGCCGCCGTCGCCGATGCTTCCGCCCAGTTGGCCGATAACCTGCGCCAACGGCTCAACGAGCTTCTCGACGACGACAACAAACTGGACGAGGGCCGCCTCGAGCAGGAGGTCGCCTACCTGGCCACCCGGGCCGACGTCACCGAGGAACTCGACCGCCTCGACAGCCACCTCGAAGCCTTCGACGCGGCCCTCGCCGAGGGCGGCGCCGTCGGCCGACGCCTCGACTTCCTCTGTCAGGAGATCCACCGCGAGCTGACCACCTGCGGCAACAAGGCCGTCGGCACCGCGATCACCCCCGTGGTCCTCGAAATGAAGGTCCTGCTCGACCAACTGCGCGAGCAGGCCGCCAACCTCGCCTGAAGGGCCGCTCTCAGAACCCCGCTCGCGAACCGCACGGCGGTACGATTACACAGCAACAGCAACCGTCGCTCCTCCACCGGTCAGCGTAGCAAGCGGACGCTCAACCCCGTAACGCTGCGCCCACCGGCGACGAGACCTTGGCGGACGACCCCCGCGGCTCCAAGAGCCACGCAACGATTACAGCGGCCGGAACTGGCACGGTTTTTGCGGAGGCGCACCCCGCTCGCCGCTTCGACGGCCGCCGAGCTGCAAAAACCGTGCCAGTTCCGGCCGCGGCGCCCGTCTTAGGGGCAGGCGGGGCCGACAAAGGTCTCGTCGCCACGGAGCCGGCAGTGTCGACGCTGCGTGAGGTCGCGCCCTCTCGGGCGGAAAGTGAACCGATAACCCTTCGTCACGGGACGGTCCGATGATCGAGCCCCAGCGTCAGCGCGGTATCCCCTTCGTTATCTCCTCGCCCTCGGGCGGCGGCAAGACGACGATCTTCCGCGCCCTGCAGCACTACCATCCGGAGATGTTCTACAGCATCAGCGCCACCACCCGGCCCCCGCGTCCGGGCGAGGTGGACGGCCAGGATTACTACTTCTACAGCTCGGAGCGTTTTGAGCGGGCCCGGGAGAGCGATGAGTTCATCGAGACCGCCGAGGTCCACGGTTTCAACTACGGCACTCCGCGGGGACCGTTGCTGGACGCCCTCGCGGGCGGTCGTGACATCGTTCTCGATATCGACGTCCAGGGCGGCGATGCGATCCGCGGCTCTTTCCCCGACGCCGTGCTGCTGTTCATCGTCCCTCCGGACCTGGAGACCCTGCGGGAGCGGTTGGAACGCCGTCGTTCGGAGAAGGACGAGGTCATCGCCACCCGGTTGAGCAACGCCGAGCGCGAGTTGGGCCACGCCGCGGAGTACGACTACGTGGTCGTCAACGACGATCTGGAGCGCACCATCGCCGAGGTGCGGGCCATCGTCCTCGCCGAGCGTTGCCGGACCACCCGCCGGTTGCAGTGGCTGCACAACTGTTTCCCACAGAGTCTGCCGACACCGGCGAACAGCGAAGGGGGGGAGGTGTGAGACGCAGGATTGCGATTAACGGTTCGCTGTTGATCATCGCGATGGCAGCCGCGGTGTTGGTGGGGTTGTACAGTGCTTGCGACACCACGGAGCCCCTGCCCGGCTCCGAGGCCGAGATCTCGGTCACCGGCTACGCCAGCGGCGCCGAGTACCTGGACGGCGACACCGTACCTTTCGATGATCGCGTTCTCGTCGTCGCCGGGGAGGTCACCGACACCGACCCCTTGAACACCCCGGACGAGTGGGACGGTCACGTCCTGGTGCTGCGCAACAAGACCGAGGAGTACATCCTCTCCGATTTCGAGCTGCAGCCCGTCGAGGAGGAGGAGAGCCGCTGGAGCTTTGAGCATCTGGTGCGTATCCCCAGCGGGTTCAACACCCTGGAGATCCACGTCTCGGCCTTTCCCGGCGGCACCCTGCTGGAGGCCAGCCCGGAGTTGGAGCTCAGCGGCGCCTGGAGTTCCTCCCGGGAGAACATCGTCGCCGCGGTGGAGTGGAACACCGTTGATCGAGCCAACCTCAACCTGCACCTGCTCGACGACCTGGGCAACGATTGCTCGGAGAACGACCCCAATGTCGGCGGGATGCGCCTGGACATCGGCGACAGCTACGGCTACGGACCCGAGTACATTACCGCCATCACGGACCGTGACGCCACCTACGCCGTCGAGGTCGCCTACGCCGACGCCAACGGCTGCGATAGTCCTGTGCCCTGCACCGTGCACCTCTACAAGAACGGTGCCGAGATAACGCAAAGCCCCTATCACCACACCTTCTACCCCGAGGATGAGGGTAAAGACGCTTGGCAGGTGACCGAGATTAACTACCCCTGATCCTGGTTTTTTCAACGTCGTCGTCCTATAATCGTCCCGGATGGCTGCTCCCATCGGTCGTTTTTTTTGCCCAACCTCGTGAAATAAAGCACGTTACCGGGTCTTACCCGTACGGCATTCACCGTCGACGCCTGCTGGACGCCGCCGGTTATCAGGGAAGGAAACCCGATGCAGGTCTATCTCGATAACAACGCCACCACCCGCACCGCCCCCGAGGTCGTCGAGGCGATGCGGCCCTACTACACCGACAATTACGGCAACGCCTCCAGCTTCCACCAGTTCGGCCAGTCGGCCAAGCAGGGCCTGGACGAGGCGCGAGGCACCATCGCCGGCTTCCTCGGCGTCAACTCAGACGAGCTGGTTTTCACCGGTTCGGGGACCGAGGCCGACAACTATGTCATCCGCGGCGTCGCCGCCCGCTACGGTGACGGCCATCTGGTCACCAGCGCCATCGAGCACCCCGCGGTGCTGCAGACCTGCCGCTTCCTGGCCAAGGGGGCTTTCGAGCTGACCGTGCTGCCCGTCGACGGTCAGGGCCGGGTCGATCCCGACGAGCTGCGCCGGGCGTTGCGCCCGGACACCCGCCTGGTCAGCATCATGGCCGCCAACAACGAGATCGGCACCCTGCAGGACCTCGCGGCCCTGGGTCGGGTCTGCCGCGAGGCCGAGGTGCCCTTTCACTCCGACGTCGTCCAGGCTCTGGGCAAGATCGAGCTGAACCTCGCCGAGCTGCCGCTGGATTTCGTCGCCGCCTCGGCCCACAAGCTCCACGGCCCCAAGGGCGTCGGCCTGACCTACATCCGCCGGGGCCGGCGCCCGCCGGTCAGCCTGTTGCTGGGCGGGGGTCACGAGAAGCGCCGCCGCGCCTCGACGGAGAACGTCGCCGGCGCCGTGGGGTTCGCCCGGGCCGTGGAGCTGGCCGCCGCCGACGATCACCGACGGATCGGCGAACTACGCGACCGTCTCGAGGAGGGCCTGACCGACGCCGTTCCCGAGACCACGGTCCTGGCCGCCGAAGCGGAGCGCCTGCCTAACACCTCGAACATCATCTTCGCCGGCGTCGAGGGCGAGAGTATCGTCATGGGGCTGGACTTCGCCGGGATCGCCGTCAGCACCGGTTCGGCCTGCTCCTCGGGCTCTCTGGAGCCCAGTCACGTCATCCTGGCTCTGGGCTACGATCACGGCCTGGCCCAGGGGACCATCCGCTTCTCCCTCTCGCGCTACACCACGGCCGAGGAGATCGACTACACCATCGAGAACGTCCCCCCGGTCATCGAGCGGCTGCGCAACATTTCGGCCTTCTAGCCCTCTTACACAACCTAGCGTCGCGATGAATAAAACCATCCCCCAGGCCACGGTCCGCCGCCTGTCCCTCTACTGCCGCTTCCTGGAACAGAAGGAGCGCGAGGAGCAGGCCTATATCTCCAGCCAGGAGCTGGGCGCCGGCATCGGCACCAACGCCGCCCAGGTTCGCAAGGACCTCTGTTTCTTCGATCGCTTCGGCACCCCGGGGCGCGGTTACCCGGTGGGTTTCCTGCGCCGCCGCCTGGCCGCCATTCTGGGCATCAAGGGCCAGAGCTGGCGCGTGGCCGTCGTCGGCGTCGGCAAGCTCGGCGCGGCCCTCGTCGGCTACGGCGGTTTCAACCGTCAGGGCTTCGACTTCGTCGCCCTGCTGGACAACGATCCCGACAAGCTCGGCCGACGCTACGGCGGCCTGGATGTCGAGGACGCCGCCGAGCTGGAGACGATCCTGCGGCGCCGCGAGGTCGACATCGTCATCCTCACCGTCCCCGCCGCCGTGGCCCAGCGGGTGCTGGACCGCGTCGTCGACGCCGGGATCCGCGCCGTGCTCAACTTCGCCCCGACCACGGTCAACGCTCCGCCCGGCATCCAGGTCCGCAACGTCGACCTGGCCGTCGAGCTCGAGGGGCTGTCCTTCTTCCTGATCAACTACGGGCGGGACTGACGGTCTCACGACCGATCAATGCGCCGGTTAGCGGTCGTCGGCTCGCGGGGTCTGAAACGCTCCGCGTCGAGCCGTTATCCCCGTCGTCGCGGCAAGCGCCTTCTCCACGGAGGAACACGTGAACGAGATCCCCTTGGCCGATCTGGCCGCCGCCCACGCCGAGCGCAGTATCGAGCTCGAGGAGGCCGCCGTCCGCGTCCTGCGCTCGGGGCGCTACATCCTGGGGCCCGAGGTGGCGTCTTTAGAGGAGGAGCTGGCGGCCTACGTCGGCGTCGAGCACGTCGTCGGCGTGGCCTCGGGCACCGACGCCCTGCTGCTGGCTCTGCAAGCCCTGGACCTGCCGCCGGGCAGCCGGGTGCTGACGACGCCCTTCACCTTCTTCTCCACCCTGTCCTGCGTCGTCCGCTTGGGTTACGAGCCGGTGCTGGCCGACATCGATCCGCGGACGTACTGCCTGGATCTGGAGCAGGCCGCCGCCCTCTGCGCCGACGAGCGTATCCGGGCGGTCATCGGCGTCGACCTCTACGGCGACGTCCTCGACTATCCCCGCCTGCGCGGGCTGATCGGCCGCGACGACGTCTACCTGATCGAGGACGCCGCCCAGAGCTTCGGCGCCGAGCTGGATTGCCGGCGCGCCGGCTCCCTGGCCGACCTCGCCACCTTCAGCTTCTTCCCCGCCAAGAACCTCGGAGCCGCCGGCGACGGCGGAGCGGTGGCCACCGACGACGCCGAGCTGGCCGAGCGGGTGCGCGTGTTGCGCGTCCACGGGGCCAAGCCCAAGTACCGTCACCATCTGGTGGGGGTCAACTCGCGGTTGGATCCCCTGCAGGCCGCCCTGCTGCGCGTCAAGCTGGCCCACGTGGACCGCGATCTGGAGCGCCGCCGCGCCCTGGCCGCCGGTTACAACGCCGCCCTGGCCGACTTCGTCGAGGTGCCCCAACCCGACGGCGGCCATCTCCACGCCTACAACTACTACGTCGTCGGCGCCGCGGACCGCGACGAGCTGCGCGGTTATCTCGCCGCCCGCGGTATCGGCTCCGCCGTCTACTACCCCGAACCTCTGCATCTCCAGCCCTGCTTCACCGAGCTGGATTACGGCGCCGGTTCCTTCCCCGCCGCCGAGGCCGCTTGCGGGCGGGTATTGGCCCTGCCGCTGTATCCGCAACTCGATCCCGCCGATCAGCACCGGGTGATCGAAGCTGTCGCCGAGTTCTACGCCTAGATGCCGCACCCCGAACTCAGCGTCGTTATCTGCAGCTACCGTTGTCGTGAGGTTCTGGGCGACTGCCTGGCCTCGATCCTCACCGCCGGCGGTCTGGACGAGGTCGAGGTCATCGTCGTCGACAACGCCTCCGGCGACGGCACCGCCGAGGTCGCCCGCAGCTTCCCCGGCGTCCGGGTGCTGGTCAACGAGGCCAACCTGGGCTTCTCCCGGGCCAACAACCGCGGTCTGCGCCTGGCCCGGGGGCGCTTCCGGATGATCCTCAACCCGGACATGCTGGTCCTCGACGGCGCCCTGGCCGAGTTGGTGCGCTTCATGGACGACCACCCGGACTGCGGAGCCTGCGGCGGCCGGGGTTTTTCCCCAGCCGGCGAGGAGCAGCCCCAGTTCACCCGGGCCGTGCCCACCCCCCTCGTCGCCCTGTTCCACTTCCTGCGCCTGGACCGCCTGTTCCCCGGAAGCCGCCTCTTCGGCCGCTACAACTATACCTGGGCCGATCGCGAGCAGGTGCTCGAGGTCGAAGCCCTGTCGGGCTCCTGCATGCTGACCCGTCCCGCCGCCCTCGAGGAGGTCGGCCTGCTCGATGAGCGCTTCCCCCTCTACGCCGAGGACCTCGACTGGTGCCTGCGCTTCCGCCGGGCGGGCTGGAAGGTCAACTACGTGCCGACGGCCCGCTTCATCCACCACCACGGTCGGTCCAGCGGCAAGAACCTCGTCTGGGCCCGTAAACAGTTTTTCCTCACCATGCGCCAGTTCTATAACAAGCATCTCAGAGCGGAATACAACGCCCTGGTCAACCTGCTGGTCGACGCCGGGATCCTCGCCGGGCTGGGACTGGGCTTGCTGCGGGCCTACCTGCGCTGCCGTTGAGCGTTACCTCACCGACCACGGCGCCGGCCGACGCCTCCCCGGCAAAGGATAAAGCCACAGGCCTCCGCCGGCGGAGGCCTGTAAAGCGTAACGATAACTGGTAAGGGCCGGGTTTCGGGTATTTGCGAATACGTCGGTTAGTATGGATTAGGGATGGTGAAACCCGGTCGTCAAGCGCTTAACCTCGATCACCCGGCGCGGAATTGGACCGCGCTGGGTCAGCGAGGCGAGTTGTAGGGCCCGTCTTCCTCGAACTTCGTGGCCTGCAGGTCCTGGTAGTCGACGCCTTCGGTGGCTTTAAACGCCCAACGCAACCACTTGCGTTCGGCCTTGAGCAGACATTTGCGGTGTTGGAAGATCATGTACTCGCCGAAGGTCAGCTCGCCGTCCTCCTGCATCTTCTTCCAGGCATCGCGAATCTGCTTCTCCTCTTCGCGCACGGCTTTAAAGCGCTTGTCGAGGAGTTCGGTCAGCTTGTCGGCGTCCAGTTCCAGGGGCTTGGCGAAGCCGATCACGGTGTCGAGGCCGAAGTACAGTCGCTGGCTGTAAACATCGAGTTCATCGAGTCCGCCCTCGAGGGCCTCACGCCCCTCCTGGGTGAGGGAGTAGACGTGACGCGGCGGACGGTTGCCCTTCTGGGCCGTCTTCTCGACAACCATCCCTTTGTTGCGGAGTTTCTTCAGGGTATAGTAGAGGTGCCCGGTGGAGACCTCGCTCCATAGATCGGCGTGTTTCTCCTCCAGCACCCGTTTTAGTTGATAGCCGTGCATCGGCTCCTCGGATAACAGGCCGAGGACCATCAGGTCGACTTTGGTCATGGTTTGCTCTCCTTCAGGTATGTTGCCTCGTCTTATAAACGCAGTTAAAACACACCCGGTCTATTGTGGTCTGTTTAACTAAGGGTAGTATGATAAATATGTTTTGTCAAGTATTGGAACATCTTTTTGTGGATTATTGCGGATTGGTCCGGGGTGATATGGCGGAGATATGGCTAACTGTGACTCAGTTTGCCAAGGATATTGCCATCATTGGATATTCTCATTTTGATAACAGCCCCGGGGCTTACCGGCGCCCTGATAGACCGCAGCGCGTGCCGCCTCACTGTGATGTCCCGGCAAGGAACAATCAGCGCTCCCGCGGCCGGAGCGTGAGGGGTGCGGGGAAAAACGCCTGTCCGGCGCCGCCGGGCTTGTCGCTCCGCTGAGGCTGTTTTATACTGGATTGATGCTGACCGCCGCGCACAAAAACGACCGTGAAGGGGCGGTCCCGGCTATCGAAACCCGGGACCTGGTGCGGCGCTATGACGACCTGGTCGCCGTCGACGGCGTCAGCCTCCAGGTCGCCGAGGGCGAGATCTTCGGTTTCATCGGACCCAACGGCGCCGGCAAAACGACGACCATCTCCATCCTGGCCACCCTGATCCGGCCCAGCGGCGGTCGGGCCTGGGTGGCCGGTCGTGATGTGGTCGCCGAAGCCTCCCAGGTGCGGCGGCACATCGGCATCGTCTTCCAGGAATCGACCCTGGACACCAAGCTGAGCGTGGCGGAGAATCTGGACTTCCACGCCCGCATCTACCGGGTCGAGGATCGCAAGCGCCGCGTCGCCCAGATGCTGTCCCTGGTCGAACTGGACGACTGGCGCGACAAGCTGGTCGACCGCCTCTCAGGCGGGATGCGGCGACGGTTGGAGGTGGCCCGGGCTCTGCTTCACCGTCCCCGGGTCCTGTTCCTCGACGAACCCACCCTGGGGCTCGACGTGCAGAACCGCCATCGCATCTGGGCGGCCATCCGCAAGCTGGTCGTCGAGGACGGCATCACCGTTTTCCTGACCACCCACCAGCTCGAGAACGCCGAGCTCTGCCACCGCATCGGCATCATCGATCACGGGCGGCTGGTGGCCTGCGACACGCCCACGGCGCTCAAGCGCTCCCTCGGCGGCGGTCTGATCCGTCTGGAATGCAACGATCCCGCCCCGGTGGTCCGCCGGGCGCGGGCCGACGGTCACGAAGCCGCCGTCGACGGTCGCAGCGTCACCGTGGTCGTCGACAACCCGGCCGCTTACCTGCCGGACCTGCTACGCAACCTGGAGGTCCCGATCGTGAACCTCCAGGTCGAGGAACCCAGGCTGGAGGATGTTTTCCTGGCCCTGACCGGTCGCCGGCTGCGCGACGAGGAAGCGGGCAAGAGCGGCGCCTGGCGTAACGTCCATCGGGCCAGTTCCCGCCGGACCAACCGCCGCTGAAAAGGGGGGACGAGGGATGATCCAGGGCTTCGCCGTCCGCGCCGTCTGGCTGCGCGAGTTCAAGCGCTACTTCCGCGACATCCCCCGGGTGGCCTCGTCGGTGGCCCGGCCCATGGTCTGGCTGTTCATCCTGGGGATCGGTATCTCGCCCAACTTCGCCCCTGTGGGCAGGCTCGGCTACATCGAGTACATCTTCCCGGGCATGGTGGTGATGACCATCCTGTTCACCTCGACGGTGTCGGCGATCAGCATCATCTGGGACCGGGAGTTCGGCCTGCTCAAGGAGATGCTGGCGGCGCCGATCAGCCGCAGCTCGATCGTCGTCGGCAAGATGCTCGGCGGAGCGACCATCTGCACCATTCAGGGCCTGATCGCCATCCTGCTGGTCTTCCTGACCAAGATTCAGCTTTTGTGGTACAACATCTTCTGGATCCTGCTCGCCAGCTTCATCGTCGGCTTCATGCTGGCCGCCCTGGGGATGATCATCGCCAGTTTGGTCAGGACCTACGAGGGCTTCAGCTCGGTGATGAACTTCCTGATCATGCCGATGTTCCTGGCCTCGGGAGCGGTGTTCCCCCTGGACAATCTACCCCGCTGGGCCTACCTGCTGGCCCGCGCCAACCCGATCGCCTACGCCGTCGACCTCTTCCGCGGCCTGATGCTCCATCACTACGAGTACACCTTTTTCATCGACATGATGGTCATCTCGGTGCTGACCCTGCTGACCACGGGCTACGCCATCTTCCGCTTCCACAAGATGGCCCACAAGTGGGGTGGCGGCGGCTGAGCGGAGCGGTCCGCCGTAACCTCGACCACGATAGAGAACAACGCCCACCGGGCGTTGTTCTTCATAGTGCTTGCGGTGCTCGGGATCGGGTCAGTCGGTCAGCCGGTGGGCCAACTCCTTCATCCGCTTGCCGGGGACGAACTTGATCCGTTTGCGGGCGGGGACGATGACGACCTCGTTGGTGCGGGGGTTGCGGGCTTTCTTCTCCTTGGCGTCGCGGACGCTGAAGACGCCGAAGTCGCGAATCTCGATCCGCTCGCCGCGGCTCAGAGCGGCCTTCATCTCCTCGATGAGGGAATCGAGCACCTGGGCGGCGATCTTCTGCGTTACGTTGAGCTTCTTGGCCACGGTGATGGCGATTTCCCGCTTGGTCATCGGGTTACCCCCCGCTTAAGAGCGAACCTGGATGCCCCGGCGGTTGAAGCGTCACCGTCAGTTGACGGTGGGCCGGGATCTGGCTGGGGAAGCGAAAGTAGGGTGTTCTGGTGTAGCTGGGCGGCTGGATCGGCGCCAATCGCTCGGTGGCGGTTTCGAGTGTAACGGCGTTTCAACACGCCACGGGCCTCGCGCTGCTGGCCGCCGGGGTCGGGTCGGGGTCAACCGCCGGGGGCCGGTTTCGAGTGTAACGGCGTTTTTAGCGCGCCACGGGCCTCGCGCTGCTGGCCGCCGGGGTCGGGTCGAGGTCAACCCCCGGGGGCCGGCCGCGACCGTTGTTGCAATTCAACTCCGTCAAGGGTTCAGTTGGAGGTTGAATTGTGCAGGTCATTGTCTAACTTAAGGTTACCAAACGCCCTTTTTTCAAGTCAAGGGCTATGTGGGTTTTTTCAGTCGTCGCAGGTCTCCGGGCGGTTCAACAGGCCCTCATCGAGGCGGTAGCTCCGCCCACAGGTTTCGCAGACGACGTCGTAACCGGCGGCGGTCGGCGGGACGGCGAGCCGTTCGCCGCAAACGCAGACCCAGCCGACGCGGCGGGCGGGCACCCCCTGGACGAGGGCGAAGTCTGGGACGTCGTGGGTTACCACGGCGCCTGCGGCGACCATGCAGTGGGTCCCGAGGGTGACGCCGCAGACGATGGTGGCGTTGGCGCCGATGGTCGCGCCGCGGCGGCAGAGGGTCGGCTCCCAGGCGTTACGGCCTTTGGGGAAGAGGGCCCGCGGGTTGCGGTCGTTGGTGAAGACGCAACTGGGGCCGCAGAAGACGCCCTCCTCCAGGGTCACCCGGGTGTAGATGCTGACGTTGTTCTGCAGCTTGCAGCGGTCGCCCAGCACGACGTCCGCGCCCAGGTAGCAGTTCTGGCCCAGGACGCAATCGGCGCCGACGCGGGCGCCCCGGCTGAGGTGGCAGAAATGCCAGACCCTGGTTCCCGGGCCCAGCTCGACGTCGTCGTCGAGATAGGAGCTGGGATGGACGAAGGGCTCCCTGGTCATTGAGCGGCGCTCCTTGAAGCTGTCTGCGCGCCTTAGGCGTCGTAGGCGATCTCGATCGGCCGTCCCCGCCGGGCGGCGCTCTCGTCGGCGGCGGCCAGTACGCGTAGAATCCTCAGTCCTTCGCGCCCGTCGCCCCTGGGCTCCGCGCTTCCCGCGCAGCAGTCGAGGAAGTGCTGGAGCTCCCGGGCCAGGGGTTCGCCGGGCTCGATTTTGAGATTGCGCACGGCGTAGTCGTGGTGCTCGGTGACGGGGCGACCGGCGGCGTCGCTGAGCGGTTCGGCCCACTTGGGATGGACGGCGACCTCGCCGGCGACATCGTCCCAGAGCAGCATGCCGCGCTCGCCGACGACGGTCACCTCGCGTCGCTTCTGCGGGTCCAGCCAGCTCAGGTGGATGTGGCCGAGGCGTTCGCCGGGGAATTGCAGGGCCAGATGGGCGTAATCGGCGATACCGGCGCGGATGTGGCTGCCGGCGGAGCAGCAGACCGTCGTCGGCCAGGCGTCGAAGATCAGGGCCAGATTGAGGATATCGTGGGGCCCCAGGCTCCAGACGGCGTTCTCGGCCGCTCGGACCCGGCCGAAGTTGGTCCGCCGGGCGTGGGCGGTGTAGAGCCGCCCCGGTTCGCCGGAGGCCAGGGCGCCCAACAGGGCCTCCAGGGCCGGATGGTAACGCAGGACGTGGCCCACCAGCAGCCGCCGGTCGACGGCGTCGGCCAGCTCGACCAGCTCCGTGCCTTCGGTCACGCGCAGAGCCAGGGGTTTCTCGACGAAGACGTGCAGCCCGGCCTCGAGGGCGCTGCGGGCCAGCTCGTAGTGGTGTTGGGCCGGGGCGCTGACGGCCACGGCGTCCACGCCGGATTCCAGCAGGGTGTTGTAATCATCGACCAGGCGGGCCGCGGGGGCCAGCTCGGCTGCCTGCCGTCGCCCGGACTCCGCCGGATCGTAGACCGCCGTTACCCAACAATCCGTCAGGGATACCAGGTTGCGCAAAATATTGCGCCCCCAACGGCCGACACCGGCAACTCCGATTTCGATCATCCTCACCTCCGGGGAGATGCGATGATACCAGAGGTCCCGGTGGGCGGCAAGCCCGACCCCGCGCCGCGATCGGTGATCACAGGCTTGCCACTACGCCGTCCCTATGCTAGTATCCCTCCACGGGTGGTCCACCCTCCCACCGTCGCGGGAATGCTTAGACAACACTCCGGGCCGCAACGGAAGGGTAGACCCGGGAGAACGCCGCGTTCCCCGTCACGCCTCCGCCGCAGGCTCCCGTGGGAGCCTTTCTTATTACGGGGCGGAGCTAACGGGGCAATGAACGAAGAAGCAGCTAACGAAACAGCTCAGCCAGCAGTGGACGTCGGCGACCTACGGCATGACTCCGGCCGGTATGGTCCGCGCACTTAACCCCATTCCCAGGAGCTCCGGCATGGGCATGTACATCGGTATCGGGCGCAAGGCCCGTCAATGCTTTGGTTTCGACGAAATCGCCCTCGTTCCCTTCAACCTGACCATCAACCCCGACGAGGTCGACCCGAGCTGGGAGCTCGGCGGGCGGCGCTTCGAGGTGCCCCTGATCGCCTCGGCGATGGACGGCGTCGTCGATGTCGACTTCGCCATCGCCATGGGCAAGCTGGGCGGTCTGGCCGTGTTGAACCTCGAGGGCGTCCAGACCCGCTTCGCGGACGCCGGCGAGATGCTCGACCGCATCGCCTCGGCCAGCCCCGAAGAAAGCACCCAGCTGATCCAGACCGTCTACGGCGAGCCGATCAAGAAGGAGCTGATCGGCAAGCGCGTCGAGCAGATCAAGGCCGGCGGCGCCCCCGCCGTGGTCAGCGCCATCCCCCAGCGCGCCGGCGAGTTCGGCCCCGTCGCCGCCGAGGCCGGCTGCGACATCTTTGTCGTCCAATCCACCGTCGCCACGGTCAACCACGAATCGAGCGCCTACGATACCCTGGACTTCGCCGCCTTCATTGCCGAGATGCACCGCCGCGAGGTCCCCGTCATCGTCGGCAACACCTGTACCTATCAGGTGACCTACGAGCTGATGGAGGCCGGCGCCGACGCTATCCTCGTCGGTATCGGCCCCGGCGCCGCCTGCACCACCCGCGGCGTGCTGGGCATCGGCGTGCCCCAGGTCACCACCACCGTCGACACCGCCTATGCCCGCGATCGCTTCTACAAGATGACCGGCCGCTACGTACCGATCATCACCGACGGCGGGATGCGCGCCGGCGGAGACATCGCCAAGGCCTTCGCCGCCGGAGCCGACGCCGTGATGATCGGCTCGCCCTTCGCCAAGGCCCACGAAGCACCCGGACGCGGTTTCCACTGGGGGATGGCCACACCCCACGCCAACCTGCCCCGGGGCACCCGCATCCGCGTCGGTCAAAACGCCAGTCTCAAGCAGATCCTCTTCGGCCCCGCCGAACTCGACGACGGCACCCAAAACCTGATGGGCGCCCTGACCACGGCGATGGGCAATCTCGGCGCCCACTGCATCAAGGAGATGCAGAACGTCGAGATCATCATCGCCCCCTCGATCAAAACCGAGGGCAAGGTCGAGCAGAAGGCCCAGCGGATCGGCATGGCCAAGTAACCCGGCGCTCATTGCCCGCCCACCGGGGGGTGGCCGCCTCGGCGGCGACCCCCCGGTTGCGCCGGCGGGGGAGCCCCCATCCGCGGGACCGGCCCGCCGCCCCGGCCGGAACTGGCACGGTTTTTGCGGAGGCGGAGCGTTAAGGTCGAGCGGAACGCTCGCCGAGATGCAAAAACCGTGCCAGTTCCGGCCGGGGGTAGGGATCCGGGGTGCGGGACTCGGCGATGTTGGGGCGCTGGGGGCTCCCCCGCCGGCGCCGTTCAGGTGAACCGTGCGGTGGTCAACTCACGAAACGGTAGTCATGGACACCAGGGAAGTCGCCCGTTACTGGGAGAGCAACGCCGCGGCCTGGACCGAGCTGGCCCGTCGGGGTCGCGACGTTTACCGCGATTACATCAACACTCCGGCCTTCTTCGCCCTGCTGCCCGGCGTCGCCGGGCGTCGGGGCCTGGACCTCGGCTGTGGCGAGGGATACAACACCCGTCTGCTGGCCCGCCGGGGGGCCGAGATGACCGCGCTCGATCTCTGTCCGTCGTTTCTCCGCGCGGCCCGCGAGGAGGAAGTCCGCGAGCCGTTGGGCATCCGCTACCTGTTAGGCGACGCCCAACGTCTGCCCCTGGCGGCGGCGGCCTTCGATTTCGCCTGTGCCTTCATGAGTCTGATGGACATGCCCGAGCCGGGGGCGGTCCTGGCCGAGCTTTGGCGGGTGATCAAGCCCGGCGGCTTCCTGCAGTTCTCGATCAGCCATCCCTGCACGGACACCGTCCTGCGCCGCTGGGTGACCGACGACGACGGCGAACGAACCGGCTTGGAGATTGACGGCTACTTCGAGTCCCCCCATGGGGATGTCGGTCGTTGGTGCTTCGGGCACGCCACGGAGGCTGAACGGGAATCATTCGGCGACTTCGTCATCCCCCGCTTCCACCTGACGCTGTCGGAGTGGATCAACTTGTTGATCGATCACGGTTTTCGCCTGGAGCGTTTGGCCGAGCCCCGGGCCGACAGCGAGGCCCTGGCTCGCCATCCCGATCTGGCCTGGACGCGCCGGGTGCCCTTCTTCCTGATCCTGCGCTGCCGGCGCGAGGTGTTGACGGGAGCCGGAGAAACTGCCGCTTGCCCGGCCCCCGGTCGTGGATGTTAGAATGTAAACCACGCGAGAACGAAAAACGGCGCCCGACGGTGGCGCGTGTACGCGAGCCTTTTTTACGATAATCGACCGACACCCCGTGGGGGAGGAGTTGCAATGAGGATCCTGTTAGCCGCCAGCGAGGTCGTGCCTTACGCCAAGACCGGAGGGTTGGCCGATGTCGCCGGCTCTCTGCCCAAGGAATTCGTCGACCTCGAGGCCGACGCCCGTCTGATCATGCCGCGCTACGCCAAGGTCGAGCAAGAGCTGGACAAGGTCGCCACGGGTCTCGAAGTACCCCTGGGCGATGAGCGAGTGGCCTTCGAGGTCTACGCCGATCGCTCCCAGGGCTACCCGGCCTACTTCGTCGACTGCCCGGCCTTCTTCGACCGTCCCGGCCTCTACGGCGAGGACGGCGCCGATTACGACGACAACGCCGCCCGCTTCGCCTTCTTCGCCAAGGCCGTCCTGGAAACGGCCAAGGCCCTCGATTTCGTCCCCGACGTTATCCACTGCCATGACTGGCAGACCGGCCTGGTGCCCCTGCTGGTCAAGGAAGGCGGTTATCCGGAGTTCGCCAAGACGGCCACCCTGTTCACCATCCACAACCTGGCCTACATGGGTGCCTTCAAGCCCGGGGAAGCCCTGCCGCTGATCGGCCTCGGCTCCTCGATCTTCAAGGTCGAGGGGGGTCTGGAGTATTACGGCAAGGTCAACTATCTCAAGGCGGGTTTGGTGTTCGCCGATCTGCTGACAACGGTCAGCCGGAAGTACGCCGCCGAGATCCAGACCCCGGAGTTCGGCTACGGCCTGGAGGGCGTGCTGGCTTCGCGTTCCGCGGAGTTGTACGGAGTTCTCAACGGCATCGACTACGAGCTGTGGAACCCGGCCGACGATAAGCAGATCCCCAACAACTACTCGGCCGACGACCCCGCCGGCAAGGCCCAGTGCAAGGCCGCCCTGCAGCGGGAGTACGGCCTGCCCGAGCGCCTCGATGTGCCCCTCGTCGGCATGGTCACCCGGCTGGCCGACCAAAAGGGCCTGGATCTGTTCGCCGAGGCCGCCGAGGACTTCTTCCGGCGCGAGCTGCAGTTCGTCCTGCTGGGCACCGGGGCTCCCGAGTACCACGAGATGTTCGAGAAGCTGGCCGCCGAGCATCCCGAGCGCTGCGGTGTCAAGCTGGCCTACGACGCCGCCCTGGCCCAGCGCATCTATGCCGGCTCCGACATGTTCCTGATGCCCAGCCGCTACGAGCCCTGCGGCCTGGGTCAACTGATCGCCCTGGCCTACGGCACCATTCCCGTGGTGCGGGCCACCGGCGGGCTGGCCGACACCATCGAGGACGGCGTCAACGGCTTCCGCTTCGACGAGTATCAAGCATCGCAGATGCTGGACTGTCTGGATCGGGCCCTGGCGGCCTACACCGACCCCGAGGCCTGGACCGAGCTGCGCCAACGGGCCTTCGACAGCGATTTCTCCTGGGAACGCTCCGCCCGGCGCTACCTCGAGTTGTTCGCCGAGGCCGTCGAGAAGCGCCGGAGTAACTAGTAACTCTGGACTTAAACCCCGCGTTGTGCTAGGATGCACTTCTGCTCGGGGGCGACCCCGCCGCGCCGTTGCAACTCACCGACGGCCCGGCCCGAGCGCCTTTTCTAAGCGCGGCCGCGGACTGGTCGTTCCGTCCTCAGCGTTTCAGCTCAGTAAAACCGAGCGATCCATTCAGCGAAGCTTGACTCAGCGAAGCTTGACGATGACCAGCCAGCCCAGCAAACCACCGACCACCGGAGATGCGGTAATGGAACTCCCCCAGCGCCTGCGCGAGGAGATCATCGACCTCCTCCTGCCCCTGCTGGATTCCGAGGGAGTCACCCTGGTCGATTGTCAGGTAGCCGTTCACAAGAGCGGGCGCAAGATCATCCTGGCCCTCGACCGCGAGGGCGGGATGAACGTCGACGACTACGCCCGCTGGACCCGCTACCTCGAGGACGTCCTGGCCGGTGAGCTGCCCGATCTGGGCGCGTTCCGTCTCGAGGTCGGCTCGCCGGGGCTGGAGCGTATCCTGAGGAGCGAACTCGAGCTCAGTTGGGCCCGGGGACGGCGCGTGGCCGCCAAGGTCCAGCCCGCCGCAGACAGCGGGGAAACCGTCGTCGGCGAGTTGCGCGACTTCGACCCCTATACCCTCACCCTTCAACCCGCAGCGGGGCCGGAACGTAAACTCGATCGCGAGGAAGTCGTCCAGCTGCGCCTCCACCACGAGTGGCCGAAGCAATTCCGCCGCCGTGACAAACGAAGCCGAAAGCGATGAATTACGATTTTCTCCAGGCCCTGGAAGCTATCGCCCGCAACAAGGGTATCGAGCAAGAGGTGCTCTACGAAGCCCTCGAGGCCGGCCTGCGCGCCGCCGCCCGTCGCCGCTTCGGTGATCAGGCTGTCATCGACGCCCAGGTCGATCTCGAAGAGGGCCGGGTCGTCGTCTGGCTGACCAAGACCGTCACCGATGATGTCGAGAATCCGGTCAACGAGATCTCCCTCGAGGAGGCCCGCTATCTGGCCGGCGACGAGGTTGTTCTCGGTGACGAGCTGGACATCGACGTCGACCTCGACGATTTTGGTCGCTCCGCCGCCCAGACCGCCAAGCAGGTGGTCATGCAGCGCATCCGCGAGGCGGAACGCGACGCCATCTACGAGGAGTTCAAGCACCGCGAGGGCACCCTGGTCAACGGCATCGTCCAGGGCGAGTCCTCCGGCGGCGTCGTTATCGATCTGCACTCGACCGACGGCATCATGCCCTACTCGGAATCGATCGTCAACGAACGTTACCGCAAGGGCGACCGGGTGCGCTGCTTCGTGCTCGAGGTGCGCAAGACCAGCCGCAGCCCGCAGATCATCCTCTCCCGGCGTCATCCGGCCCTGGTGGCCGAGCTGTTCTACGAGGAGATCCCCGAGGTCGCCGACGGCACCGTCGAGATCGTCAACATCGCCCGCGACGCCGGCTTCCGCTCCAAGGTCGCCGTGCGCTCCACCGATCCCAACGTCGACGCCGTGGGCACCTGCGTGGGTCTGCGCGGCTACCGCATCCAGTCCATCGTCCGCCAGCTAGATCAGGAGCGCGTAGATCTGGTGCTCTGGAGCCCCGAAATCAAGGCCTTCACCAAGCACGCCTTCAATCCCGTCGAGGTGCTCAACGTCGAGTACGACGAGTACAACGACCGCCTGCTGGTCGTCGTTCCCGAGGACAAACTCTCCATCGCCATCGGCAAGCGCGGCCGCAACATCAAGCTGGCCTCGCGCCTGGTTAATATGCGCATCGACGTGCGCAGCCCGGAGCAGTTCGAAAAGGAAAAGACCGAGGTGATGGAGGCCGAGGAACACGACGACGCCATGGTCGAGCTGCTGGATCTCCCCGGGGTCGGCGAGGCCACCGCCGAGGAGCTATTCAAGGCCGGCTTCGACAGCCTGGAGGCCGTCGCTGTGGCCGAGATCGCGGAGCTGACCGCAGTTCCCGGTATCGGCCCCAAGACCGCCGACTCCATCAAGGCCGCCGCCGCCGAACTGTTGCGTGAGCTCGATGAGGTCGACGACGAGGATGACGTAGACTAGCCCGGTGGAAGCCCGGCATACACTTACCTGAACGAACCGTACGCGAAGGATCTTTGCGCCAGACGCGAGATCAACAACGGAGCATCCAACGGGTATCCGTTGACGACGAGTCTGTCGGTTTCGCCGGCGACGGCGCCGTGAAAGAGGGTTGCACTCCACGATGAGGGTTTACGAATTAGCCAAAGAGTTCGGTATCCCCAGCAAGCTGCTCATCGCCCGGATGAGAGCGCTGGGTATCGAGGTCAGCGGCCACATGGCCGGTTTGACCGAAGAACAGGAACGCCGCTTGCGTTCCAAGTTCGCCCCTCGGGAGAAACCCCGCAGCACCAAGGTCAACGCCGCCAAGGTGACCAAGGGCGGCAAGAAGCCCCGGGTCCGGGTCCGCCACCGACCCAAGGAGGAACCCGCCGAAGAGGAGCGGGAAACCACCGCAAGCGCCGAAGCCGCCGAGGACGAGAGCAAAATCCGGGGCGTCGAACCCGCCGCCGACGAAGCCGAGGACCGTCCGAAGAAGACCGCGGCTTCAGAAAAAACCGTCAAAAGCGAGGACGCCGCCAAGGGAAGCGTCACCGATACCGTCGGCTCCGCCGCCGACGAGGTCAAGGTCGCGCCCAAGAAGGTTGAACCTCCGAGCAGGCCGACCAAGCCCGTTGGTCGACCCAAGGTCCGGCCCAAGGCCGCCGTCAAGCCCGGCAAGCCCGAGCGGGACATCAAGCGCCCCGTCTTTGACGATAAGGGCGGCAAGAAGGACAAGAAGGAGAAAAAGGTCGGCAAGAAGGGGCCACGGATCCTCTACCGGCCCGAAAAACCGCTGACCGCCGAAGAGTTGGGGCTGGACAAGGACAAACAACGTCGCTCCGCCGAGGAATCGCGCCGGGCCCGGCGCAAGCGCCGCCGCCGCCGTCGTAAATCCGGTTCCGCCCAGATCCACGAGCTGCGTACCGCCCGCAAGAAACGCAGCAAGGAGAAGACGGCCAAGCAGCTCACGATCGATCGTGCCCTGACCCCCGTCGAGTTGGCCGACAAGCTGTCGGTGACCAGTGACGAGATCCTGCAGCGCCTCGAGGCCCTCGGCGAAGAGTACAGCGTCGTCGAGGAGATGGACATCGAGACCACGGCGGCCCTGGTCGAGGAATTTGACTACACCGCCGTCCTGCCCGACGACTACGACGACGAGAGCAAGCTGCAATCCCGGCCGCCGATCGTGGCCGTCCTGGGCCATGTCGATCACGGTAAGACCACCCTGCTGGACTACATCCGCCAGACCAAGGTCGCCGCGGGCGAGGCCGGCGGGATCACCCAGCATATCGGCGCCTACCAGGTCGAAACCGCCGAGGGCAAGCTGACCTTCATCGATACACCGGGTCACGAGGCCTTCACCGCCATGCGGGCCCGCGGGGCCGAGGTGACCGATATCGTCGTCCTCGTCGTCGCCGCCGACGACGGAGTGATGCCCCAGACCGTCGAGGCCGTCAACCACGCCCGCGCCGCCGGCGTCGAGATCGTCGTCGCCGTCACCAAGATCGACAAGGACAACGCCGATCCGGAGCGGGTCCGCCGCCAGCTCTCCAAGTACAACGTCCAACCCGAACAGTGGGGCGGCGAGAATACTTTCTGCGACGTATCCGGCATCTCGGGCGAGGGGGTCGATCACCTGCTGGAGATCCTGGCCCTCCACGGTGAGATGCTCGAACTCCAGGCCGATCCCGACGCCAGCCCCCAGGCCGTGGTCATCGAGAGCCGTATCGATCGCGGACGGGGCACCGTGGCCACCGTGGTGGTCACCGACGGAACCCTCAAGCCCAAAATGGCCTTTGTCTGCGGTACCGAGGCCGGCAAGGTCCGCATCTTGTCCAACGAGCAGGGCAAGCGCCTCAAGGCCGTCGGGCCCGGCTCGCCGGCCGAGGTCCAGGGCTTCGACGGCATACCGGAGGCCGGAGACACCCTGGTCGTCGTCGCCGATGAGAAAGAAGCCCGCAGCATCGCCCAACTGCGCCAGAACGCCGCCCGGGAGGAGAAGCTTCAGACCCGGCAGCGCCAAAGCCTGGCCGATTTCCTGGCCCCCGGCGGCGGCGAGGAGAAGAAGAAACTCAAACTCGTCGTCAAGGCCGATGTCGCCGGTACCGTCGAGGCCGTCGTCGATTCACTCGGGCGTTTCGAGAGCGACGAGGTCGAGCTCGAGGTCATCCACTCCGCCGTCGGCGCGATCACCGAGGCCGACGTTCAGCTGGCCGCCGCTTCCGAGGCCGTCGTCGTCGGCTTCAGCGTCCGCCCCGACTCCAAAGCCCAGAAGCTGGCCCAGGAGATCAACGTCGAGATCAAGAACTTCCGCATCATCTACGAGCTTCTCGACGAGGTCCGCGAGTTGCTTTCCGGCCTGTTGTCCCCGGAGATCCGCGAGGAGGACCACGGCAAGGCCGAGGTGCGCCAGACCTTCCGTGTGCCCAAGGTCGGCGTTATCGCCGGTTGCTACATCACCGCGGGTCGGATCAACCGCAAGGATCACGCCCGGCTGGTGCGCGACGGTCGCGTGGTTTGGGAGGGTCGCCTGGAGAGCCTGCGCCGCTTCAAGGACGACGTCCGCGAAGTCGCCGAAGGCTACGAATGCGGCATCGGACTCCAACGCTTCGACGACATCCACATCGGCGATGTCATCGAGACCTACACCCTCGTCGAGGAGGCCCGGGAGTTCAAGGCCTGATGCTTTCGTTTCAAACCCGCAACAACGGAGCCCGGCGGCTCCGTTGTTGCTTTTTCCGCGTAGAACGCCCACGCTCCGGCGGCCCTCGAAAACGTACCGCAGCGTTACCGCGGGTATTCATCGTTTAGCGCCGGAACCGGCACGGGTTTTTGCATCTCGGCGACCGTTCCGCTCAAGCATACCGGTCGGCCTCCGCAAAAACCGTGCCGGTTCCGGCGCGGGGCTTCGCCGGGTTGGAGAAGGCGGGGCAGGTTATTTCGAGGGCCGCCGCGAGCGCGGAGTGGTCAACCGGTTACGTCGGGCGATATCAAACGAGGAATCCCGCGGGATTCCTCGTTTGAGGTCGGATAGTCGGGGGCTAGTCGATCAGGGTCTTGAGTTCTCCCCAGCTGACCGGTTCGACGGCGTTGGTTTCTACGTAATCCATCATGTAGTCCAGGCAGTTGTGGATCATGTTCCAGGTGGCCGGGGTGTAGACCTGGTCCCACCACTCCCGGGAATCGGCGTTGCCGTTCCAGTAGACGATGATGCCGTTGCCGGCGCCGACGTTTTCGGTGACGATGAGCTTGTCGGGGCCGATCAGGGTGCCGCGGCGCAGTTTGCCCAGGCTGATGGTTTCCGGGGATTGGGCGCGGACGTTGTCGCAATCGCGACAGGTCTCGACCAGATCGTAACTCGCGTTGTAGAAGTCACCGTTGGGTCCGCTGGTGATCCAGTGCTCCTTGCTGATCCGGAAGGCGTCGGCGTCGAGATAATCGCCGTTGGTGGTGGAGTTGACCAGATCGGCCATGTAGGGATCGTTGGGCAGGCCGATGCTGTCGCGGCCGGTGACCACCAGGCAGTTGCCCTCGTCGACCCAGCTCTGCAGCGTGTCGCGCTCGCTGCTGCTGATGGCGCGGCTGGCGTTGTACCAGAGGATGATATTGTAGGGTTCCAGTGCGGTGGGGTCCTCGCTGTAGAGGTTCAAGGCGTTGTCGAAGAAGTGATCGAACTCGATACCCCAGTCGCCGAGATCGTCCTCGAAGGTTAGCATGTTCTCGTTGCCCCCGGCATCGTTTTCGTCGTCGAGGAGCAGCAGGTTGTATTCGGCGGCGTAGGCGACGGTTAACAAACCGAGTAGCACTAACAACGCTTTACGCATTTATCCCTCCCGGTTCGGCGGTTGAAGGCGGCGGATAGCTGGGGGATTGTCGGAATCACCCGGGCTGAGAGCGGCGTCGATGTCCAGCGGTGAGTTCAACGTGTTGCCGTCCGGTGGACGCCGAGCTTTGATTGTTGGCGGGGTGGAAGCGGACTGCTGTCTCGCTCGGGAGCCCCTGTTGGAGCGGCCGTATCGGGTGATGCTTCCGTTTTCGCCCCATTTGGCGACACATGACAGCTCGTGAGTAATATAGCATCGCATTTGGCGGTCGTCAATCATAGCGCCGGGTTTTTGCCGCCTTAGATGGACCGTCGACTTGCAGCGTCGACTTGCCTGGACGAGCCCCTGTTGCTATGATAGAAGCTGGCAACTCGCGGACGGCGGTTGGCTTTTCGAACCTCGGCGACCATTCCCCGGCATTTTGCGCGCCGGTCGCCAGCGTCGTTTTTTTCGCCTGAACGTCCGTCGAATACGACGCCGGGCCGATCCAGCGGGCCTGTTCCGCACGACGAGCCACCGTTGATGCTCGAGTTCCGGCTTTATCTCGTTGACTAAACCCACCCCGTTGTGCTAGAAAGTATGATATGCAAGGACTCAGTCTTTTCTGTCCAGCCAAGATCAACCTGGGCCTGGCCGTTCTCGGCCGCCGGGAAGACGGCTTCCACGATATCGAAACCTACCTGGCCTGCATCGCGCTGGGCGATACCCTTTTCATGGCCCCGGCGCCGGAGTTCAGCCTGCGCCTGAGCGGCGCTCCCGGGGTTCCGGCGGACCGTCGCAACCTGGTCTGTCGGGCGGCCGATCTCTTCGCCACCCGGACCGGCCTGAAAATCGAACTGCAGCTGCAACTGGCCAAGCGTATTCCACCGGGTTCCGGTCTGGGTGGGGGATCGTCCGACGCCGCGGCCACCCTGTTGGGTTTGAACACCTTTTTCGATGAACCCCTCGAACAGTGTGAATTGTACGAACTGGCCGCCCGCCTGGGTTCCGATGTGCCTTTCTTTCTCCAAGGCGGTGTGGCTCTGGCCACCGGGCGTGGTGAATTACTGGAAGCGCGACCGGCTCCGCCGGACCAGTATCTGGTCTTAGCGCTACCGCAAGCCGCCGTCTCGACGGCCTGGGCCTACATGCAGATCACCGCTGAGGATTTACGGCCCCTGGAGCGTGAAGCAATCGAGGGCTGGCTGACCGGCGGTCCGCGCCCCCGGAAGCTGCCCAACGCCTTTGCCCGGCCCGTCGGCGCCACCTTCCCTGTCATCGAGCGGAGCTTACAGCTGCTGCAACAAGCGGGGCTCGACGCCGTTTCCCTGACCGGATCCGGAGCCGCCTGTTTCGGTCTGGCCGCGGATGGGGACAGCGCCGCCCGCATCGCCCGTGAAATCGAAAGCCGTGGTATTGCCGCCGTTCCCACCAGGATTCGCGACGGCGGCGTGACACTGAAAAAAGCCTAGTCACAACACTCGATCATGCACCCAAGCCCAAGGCTTGTCTGCACCGCTGAGGGGGCACTATGGAGATCACCGAGGTCAGGGTTACCCTGCGCGACGAAGAAAAACTCAAGGCCTACGCCTCCGTCGTCTTCGACAACTGCTTCATCGTCAAGGATATGCGCGTCATCGACGGCAACGATCGCCTCTGGGTCGCCATGCCGAACAAAAAGCGCCGCGACGGAACCCGACGCGATGTCTGCCATCCTCTCAACCAGGAAACCCGGGACATGATCGAGAGCATGATCCTGGCCAAATACGATGAGGAGATGCGGGGACAACTCTATCAGGAAGAACCGAGCGAATCCGAGGCTTAGAACAGCACCCTGCGCACTTAAACGAGCTGTGCTATAATCAGCGCTCCCCGTTCGACAGGGCCGCCGGCCTCTCGAACGGGGAGAACGCATCCCCTGGGGCGTCGACAAGCGGTAAGTCAACGGCCTTTGGAGCCGTCATTCGTAGGTTCGAATCCTACCGCCCCAGCCAACGGGGCTTAGCTGGGGGCAGAGCACGCGGAGCGATACGGATCAGGTCGGCGGCGGCTTCCTGGTACATTTCGGGGAACGGCTCCGTCGGTCACTGGGCGACGGACCGCCGAACAGATGTCGGATCATCAAGTATCGAGAGAGTCTCGCTACGTCGTCGGTTATCCAGTCAGGCCGATCAACCGGGTTATCATCCCCCGGTTTCAGTTTCCATCGAACAACAGTGCTTGGACGGTCCGCCCGGCTCGGCGGGCTTTTTCATTACGGTAACACGTTTCGTTTTTACCGTTGACCGTGGTCAGTCCGACCAAGCGCGATGCGGCAAGCCGACGCCGGTGAACGGGACGGATCGAAACCGCCCGCCGCCGGAACCGGCACGGTTTTTGCGGAGGTCGACCGTTGACGACGCTCCCAACGGTCGCCGAGATGCAAAAACCGTGCCGGTTCCGGCGGCGCGGCTTATCCGGAGTTGCCCGGGTCGGCTTGCCGAGATACCGGACGCGGGCAGGTTCCGCTTGCCCCGCAACCGCCCCTGTGGTAAGCTCTTAGCGTTAATAAACCCTTGAATAGCATCCGTCACCGGTAGCCTAGAGACGCTGCCGGAGAACCAGCGGAGTCCCCGGATGGGAGAGCAGTACAGCCGCCTGTCGGTGGGTTTGGATATCGGCTCCAGCCTGATCAAGCTGGTGGCCCTCTCCCGCACCGACGAGGGCTGGGCCCTGGCCAACATCGCCCTGGCCTCCCTGCCCGCCGGGGCGATCGTTGATGGCGACGTGATGGATTCCGGCGCCGTGGCCGATTCCATTGAGGACCTGTTCCGCCAGCTGGGTCTCGAAGAGAACCGTGTCATCTCCGCCATTTCGGGGCGCGCCGTCATCGTCAAGCCCATCCGCATCCCCACCGTCGAGGACGACGAGCTGGCCCAGAACGTCAGTTGGGAGGCCGAGCAGTATCTGCCCAGCCTCGCCGACGTCAACCTCGACTACCACGTCATCGGTCGCGAGGACGATTACACCCGGGTCTTATTGGTGGCCGCCAAGAAGGAACGCCTGGAGAACCACCTGATGATCCTGCGGTTGGCTGGTCTGGAACCCCTGATCGTCGATGTCGATTCCTTCGCCCTGGGTAACTGCTACGAGCTGGCCGAACCGGCCGGAGCCGCCGACACCGTCGCTCTGGTAAACATCGGCGCCGCCCTGACCAACATCAACGTCCTCGCCGCCGGCTCGCCCCGTTTCACCCGTGACGTCTCCATCGCCGGCAACGACTTCACCGAGGCCGTCGCCCGGGACTTAGCCCTCTCCGTGGCCGACGCCGAGCGCGCCAAGCGCGGCGAGAACCACGAGATCGATCCCGCAGAGCTGAACGCCGTCCTCGAACGCGTCGCCGGCGAGTTGGTCGGTGAGATCGGCCGCACCCTCAGCCACTTCTTCGAGACCAACCCCGACCTTGAGCTCCAGCGGGCCGTACTGACCGGCGGCTCCAGCGGATTGCCCCAGATCACCGCGGCTCTCCAAGTCCGTCTCGCCGTACCCGTCACCAATCTCGATCCCCTGGCCAACCTGGATACAGCCGCCTCGGGCCTGGATCCCGACGAGCTGGCGTCGCTGGCCCCCCATCTCGCCGTCGGCGTCGGGCTGGCCATCCGCGGCGACGATCCCGAGCTGCCCTGACCCCGAGGTCGATCGTGATCCGCATCAATCTGCTCCAGGACCGTCGCGTCAAGCTGGCCGAACCCCAGCCAGAACCGACGCCGCCCACGGAGGACTTTGGCCTGACCGAGCCCGAAACTCCGTCGATGGGCGTCGGTTTCGAGGATTACGAGGGCGCCGACGAGGTCTACTTCACCTCCACCAAGCGTTTCAACGCCTTCACCACCGCCCTGATCGTCGGCGGCGCCGTCGTCGTCGGCCTGGCCGTCTGGACCTTCATCGCCGGCAACGCCGTCGACGAGGCCCGCGAGGAGCGTCAGACCCTCGAACTGGCCCTCGAACAGGCCCGAGCCGACTCCGCCGAACTCGAGGCCCTCGAACAGGAGCACGACAGCCTGGCCCGCCGCGTCGAGGCCCTCAAGACCATGGCGCGACCCGGCGGCACCGGCGAGCGCTACGTCTCCCTGCTCCAGGCCGTCAACGAGGCTACTCCCCAACGCGACGTCTGGCTCTCCGAGCTGCGCGAGCGCGAGGGTTCCGTCCAGCTCAAGGGCAACACCTACAACCACTTCGCCCTGGCCGACATCCTCGAGGGTTTGATCGATGATCCGCAACTGGCCGCCGTCAAGCAGGGCGGGGCCCAGAGCATCGACCTCGAGGGCTCACGGGTGCTGCAGTTCGACTTCACCGCCCGGCTGGAGTGATAGCTGACCATGGCCAAACGGCGCTTCAAAGACCCGGTGACCCAGAAGGCGGTACTGGTCTACCTGCTGGCCGTCCTCGCCGGCTATCTGCTGCTGCACTACGGTGTGCTCAAGCAGTACGGCCGGGCCGACGAGATCGCCGCCGCCACGGCGCAGAAACGCCTCGAACTCGCGGAGCAGCTCGAGGCCGGCCAACGCGCCGGCGAGCTGCAGCAGCAGATCAGCGACCTGAACAACGTCATCGAGAACCTGCGCTCCAGCCTGCCTGCGCCGCTCTCCGAGGACGAACTCGTCCGTTCCCTGGGCCGGGCCGCCTCGGCCGCCGGCATCCAGGGCAACATCGAGTCCATCCAACGTAAGGGTACGACCACGGAGAACGAGGTCACCATCACCGAGCGCGAGATCGGCTTCGTCACCGGCTACCACGAGTTCGCCCGCTTCGTCGCCAATCTGTCGAGCTACCTGCCCCAGGTCGAGATTCGCGAGCTGACCCTGACCGGTCTGGCCGGGGCGACGCCGGGACGGACCCTGACCGGCAGCCTGCTGCTGGCCGTTTACTCCAGCAGTCTGGCCCGACCCGAAGCCGCGGAGTTGACCCCCGGCGACGTCGAAGAACTCACCGAGACCGAGACGCCGAGCTACCGCGACCTGGGTCGGCGGGACCCCTTCCTGCCGCCGGGACCCCAGCCCGGTGAGATGCCCACCGCCGCCCAGGCCAACCTGGCCAACCTCTACTACCGCGGGATGTTCAGCGTCGACGGCGTACCCACCGCTCTGGTCGAGGACGCCGCCGGTGTCGGCTACTCCATCAAGGTCGGCGAACGGATCGCCGGGGGCCAGGTGGTCGAGATTACACCGCAGGAGCTGGTCATCAGCGCCCCGGGTTGGGGACGGCGCGTACTGCGTGTCCAGAGCGGACCTGCGGCGGGCACTGTCGAGTAACACCGCAGAGGCCTCCGGGGCACCATAACCGCTTTAACGAGAGGGTAAACGCGCCGATAATCCGGGGCGTTTTTGTGTGCCGAAGGCCGTTGAAAAACAGCCCGCCGGCGGACCCTGAGCGTCAGGCTACGACGCCGGAACTGGTACGGTTTTTGCGGAGACGAACCGTTATCATCGCTCTAACGGTTGTCGAGATGCAAAAACCGTACCAGTTCCGGCGTTAGCAGTAGGTGGCGCGGTTAGACGGCCTGCCGGCGGGCTGTTTTTCAACGGCCGCCGATTGCGCTGTTTGAGCGTGAGCGGGCGGATTAACGCGGCTTCACCGGCCTTGGCAAGGTAACTACAGAAGCCACCCTTGCGGGTGGTTGGCGGGTTGGAGCGCAGGGGCGATGGCGCGGAGTATCACCGGTGTTCGAAACGTAACCGAAAAGAAGCCACCCTTCGGGGTGGTTGGCTGGTTGGAGCGCAGGGGCGATGGCGCGGAGTATCACCGGTGTTCGAAACGTAACCGAAAAGAAGTCACCCTTCGGTG
>WJLX01000008.1 GCA_014728225.1 Candidatus Coatesbacteria bacterium
CAGTACGCCGTCCTCGCCGACCTCGGATTCGATGGCCAGCCAACCGGCGTCGAAGGCCTCGCCGGACAAGCGGATGTCGTCGATGAACCAGCCGGCGCCGTCGTCACCGAGGTCCGTCCGCATCCGAAATCGCAGGAAGACCGGCTTCTCGGCGTAACGGGCCAGCCCGATACTCTGGTGGACGAATTCATCCTGTTCACCGGTGAAGCTGACCAGGGTGTGCCATTCCTCGCCGACGGCGTCTTTGGAGATCTCGACCAGGCCGACATCGCCGTCGTCGGGCAGGTCGTAGCTGGTCCAGAATGATAAAACGGCGTCGGCGGGGCTGAAGTACAGCATGGGGCTCAGAAGTCGGGAGTCTAGATAATCGCCGTAGCCGTCGCCGTTGGTCGAACCGCATTTCCAGCTATGCTCCGGGGAGTGGGCGCGCTGCTCGCTGATATGCCACTGGTCCTGCAGGCCGAGGGTGCGCCAGTGCCATTCCCCGTTTTCGACGTCGTCGTCGATGGTCGCGGTAGGGATATGGAGGTTGAATTCCCGCTCGCCGGGTTCGCAGTTGTCCGCCGTCAGCTCCAGCTGGAACGTGAACTCGTCGGGGGCGCTGACGTACCAGGCGAGCTCGAAGACGAAACCCCGGGCGACGGCGGCATCACCGTCCAGGTCGCCGTAATCCGCCGTGTTTTTGGTGATGGTCACGCCGGCATCGGCGCAGCTCAGCACGGCCTGGACCTCCCGGGCGGTCAGGTTTCCGTTGTTGAGCAGCCCGACGGACAGCTCGATGGTCTCCCCGGGGCCCAGTTGGCCGTCACCATCGTCATCGTGCAGAACGGCGATCTCCTCCAGCAACAGGTGGGGCGGTAGTTGATCCAGGGCGCGCAGGGTTTCCAGGGCGTCGATCCGCCCGGCGCCCGAGGTGTTGTCCTTGCCCGGCGGACCCAGATCGACGGCGTTGGCTTCCAGCAGGTCCCCGACCTGCTCCGGTGTCAGTTCCGGTGCGGCCTGCAGCAACAGGGCGATGGTGCCGGCGACGTGGGGCGCCGCCATCGAGGTACCGTCCCAGCCGCTCTGGTAGTCGAAATCCCCGCTGGCGTAGCAGCTCTTGCAATCGACCCCCGGGGCGACGACGTCGGGCTTGACGACCTCCTCGTCGTAGTGGGTCGAGGGACCCCGGCTGGATTCGACCCAGACGTCATCGTTTTCATCGCTGGCGCCGACGGTGATGACCTCGGGAACGTCACCGGGGCAGCGGATGGTCTCCGGTTCAGGACCGTCGTTGCCCGCGGCGACCACCAGGCAGGTTCCGGCTGCCAGGGTGTTGCGCGCCGCGGCCTGCCAGGTGTAGCGGTCCGGATTCCAGGCGTCTTTCCAGCCCAGGGCGTTGACCAGCACGTCGACGCCCTGCTCGGCGGCCGCCTGCCAGGAGGTCCAGACGGAGAGCTCACCCTGGTAGTCGGCGCTCATCAACACCCGGTGGGCGGTGTAGGTCACCCCGGGGGCCACCCCGGCGTTGGTGCCGGCGTCGCCGTCGGAGGCCGCGATCCCGGCGCAGAAGGTGCCGTGGGTCTCGCCGGAACCGGTGTCGCCGTAGGGGTCGGCGTCGTCGTCCTTGAAGTCGTAGCTCAACTCCGTCAAGTAGCGGTCCTGCAGATCGAGATGGGTGTAACGCTGACCGCTGTCGGCGACGACCAGAATCACTCCGGCCCCGGTTATCCCGAGACGGGACCAGACCTCATCGGCCTTGATCTTGGTGACTCCCCAGGCGATATCCCGCAGCGCCGGATCCTCGTCCTGGTCCCGGGGGGTACCCAGGCCGATCCATTCATCGGGGGCGTCGGCGCCCCGGGTCAGCCGGGCGATATCAGGGTGTTGGGCAAGTTCCTCGACGGCGGTCGGGGTCAGTTCGGCGAAAATGAAGTTGACAATCCAAAAGGGCCGGACCTCGCCGACCAGGCCGGCCCGCCGGAGCTCCTCCAGCCGCTGGAGCAGGGCCGCCTGCTCGACGGCGGCCGTCTGCCTGAGGTGCCGGACGACGACCTCGCGCGCCTCTTCCCGGTCGAGACCGGCGGTCAGCGCCGCCGCCGCGGCCGGTTCCAGCTGCTCGGTGAGAGTCAGGTAGCAGGGGATGAAGTCGTCCGGCGCCGTCTCGGCCAGCTCGGCGCGCAAGAAAGGCGTCATCACTGCGCTGATCGGGGCGACGAGGACCAGGATGGTCAGGCTGATGAATATTCGTTTCATAATAATGACGGCTCGTGAGAGTGATCGTGATTGCCCTTGTCCACGGTATAAACTAGCCTAAAAGAGCGATACTGTCAATATCTAGACAGGCTATTCAGTATCTTTAGCATGAGCTGAACCCCGGCCCAGCCGGGGGATGACGAATCGAGCGGGCGTTCGATAATCCGCCAGAGGGCACCAGCGCCGGCGCGGTTCTCGCCCGGATTGTGCCGCTGAGGCGGTGGCGCAACCCGGTTCGTCAGAACCGTGACGACGCGGTCGTGGCTGAGACAGGATCTCCCGCGGCGCCCGGTTCTGCATGAACCGCCGTTCGGCGACGGCCGAGACGGCGGTACACAGTGGAAACGTAGTTGGGGATCCGTTGCCGTTCGTCCCCGCGGGAGATCAAGCGCAGCGGATTCCAAGGAAACAAACCACTCGGAAGACCCATCTGGGCGGGGGACCGGTCGGCCCCTACTGGCCGCCGGCGGCGGCGCGGCGTTCGAGCTTGCTGACCAGGGCGGCGATCTCCGGCTCATGCTCGACGAGGTTGCGGATCTTGTTGTAACTGTGGATGACGGTGGAGTGGTCGCGGCCGCCGAACTGCAGCCCGATCTCGTTGAGCTTGGCGTTGGTCAGGTTGCGCGAAAGGTACATGGCGATCTGGCGCGGGAAGACGATCGATGCGCTGCGTGATTTGGACAGCAGGTCGCGCAGCGGGATCTCGAAGTGTTCGCAGACGACCTTCTGGATCACGCCGATGGAGACCTTGGGCGTCTCGCGGCCCAGGATGTTGCCCAGGACCTCGCGGGCCATCTTGACGGTGATCGGCTGCTCGGAGATGGCGCTGAAGGCGGAGAGGCGCAGGATGGCGCCCTCGATGGTGCGCACGTTGGTGCGCACGCGCTGGGCGATCAGGTCGACGACCTCCTCGGGCAGTCTGACCCCTTCGCTCTCGGCCTTGGAGTTGATGATGGCGATCCGGGTTTCGATGTCCGGGGGCTGGATGTCGATGACCAGACCCCACTCGAAGCGGGTCACCAGGCGCTCGTCGAGTTTGATCTCGTTGGGCGGGCGGTCCGAAGTGAAGACGATCTGCTTGGCGTTGTTGTAGAGGGTGTTGAAGGTGTGGAACAGCTCCTCGAGGGTGGCTTCCTTGTCGGCGAGGAACTGCAGGTCGTCGATGAGCAGGATGTCCAGGTTGCGGTATTTGTTGCGCAGCTCGACGGAGCGGTCGTAGCGGATGGCCTGGATGAACTCGTTGGTGAACTCCTCGCTGGTGACGTAGGCGATCTGCAGCTCGGGCCGCTCGTGGTAGACGGCGTTGCCGATGGCGTGGAGCAGGTGGGTCTTGCCCAGCCCGACGCCGGAGTAGATGAACAGGGGGTTGTAGACCTGACCGGGGTGCTCGACGATGGCCTGGCTGGCGGCGTAGGCGGTGGAGTTGCCCCGGCCGACGACGAAGCTCTCGAAGGAGTACTTGTCGTTGAAGGGGTTGGCCCGCGCCGGCGGGGGATGCGGGGTGTTGCCGTTGCGCTTGGAAACCAGACGGACGTCGAGGTCCCGACCGCTGGCGACAGTCATCAGCTCGCCGATGGTCTCCAGGTAGCTGGAGTTGATCCACTCGACGAAGCGCTGGTTGGGCACCTCGAGGACGACCCGGCCGTTGTCCCAACTGCGCGGTTTGATCAGGGCGATGTAGGATTTGAAATGATAGGGATCGATGTCTTGCTTGAGGCGGTCGGCGACTTCGCCCCAGAGGGAATTCAAATCATTCATGGTAGACGGGGGGCTGGAGGATATGTTCGGTTATACGACAAGTGGGTCGAACGTTGCGGCTGAGGGTCCGGATGGTGCTGCGGGTCTGATTATAGTCTGCGGCGCTGTCCACGTGCGACGGGACGGCGGCCGGGGTAAGAACGGCAGCCCGAGCGGCGAGGCTCCGGCATAGTTGCGGATAAGTCGTGGTCCGCTCGCTCCCGCAGGCTGGGTTTGAGAGTGTTCGGGCGCTCGGGCGTCGGCGGTTCCAGCAGCCGACCGGCGGCGTCCCAGGGTAGCGTTTCCCCTTGTCGCCGCGTCAACGGGAGGTGGGCGCCGCGGGGTCGGTCGTTCGACAAGGACTTGATATCAGGTCAATTCCGTTGTCGGTAGGCGAGCTTGCGGCGCGGAAAACAGGAGTTATCCACAGCCGGTCGCCGGGGCGGCCCGGGGGGTTCCCGACCTTATCCGCGGTAGTGTCTTGCTCTTGCGGAGTTGTCCACGTCGGGCCCGCAGTTATAAACAAGTTGTTAACATCATGTTTAACAGTAACTTATGTTACCACAGGCGGCGCGGGCTGGCAAGCCGGGACTCTTTGGGGTCGTCGCGGCGGTAAGTATCCCCGATTCAGCGGGCTAGGCGGGTTGATGGTGGAATAGCCCCTGGTGTAACGAGATGCCGCTTTCGTAGCTTGCTGAGGTTGGGCCTGATACGCATGATGATATTTTCAAGTGATTCTCATCACTCCTGGTGCGGCTCCTTTACTCGGCCGCTACCGGACCGGTATAATCGGCTTGGCCGTGAGAACATCATCGACGAAGACTAGGCGCGGTGTACCGCCGGCGCCGACGACGTGGGGCTGGTGGCGCACGGCCTATGGGCTGCTGGCCGCCCCGCTGTTGCGCGGCGCGGCGCGGCTGGCGGCCCTGGCGCATCCCGAGGTCCGGCGCGGGCTGTGGGCCCGCCGGGGTTGGCTCGCCCGGTTGAGCGCCGGTCTGGCGGCCGGCGCAGCCCGTAAGCGCGTCCGGTTGCTGTTTCACTGCGCCTCCCTGGGCGAGTTCGAGCAGTGCCGGCCCTTACTGGAAGAACTGCGCCGCCGTCACGGTGAACGGCTCTACCTGCTGACCAGTTTCTTCTCGCGCACCCCCCTGGAGCACGGTCGCTGGCGCGGCCTGGCCGACCAGGGCTTCCTGGCCCCCCTGGACGGCCGCGGTGCGGCCCGGCGTCTCCTCGAGACCGTCCGGCCGGACTTGCTGTGCTTCGTCAAGTTCGACGTCTGGCCGTTGATCCTCTGGGGCGCCGCCGCCGCCGGAGTGCCTACGGCCCTGGTCTCCGCCGCCGCCCACGGCGCTTCGGCTACGGCCAACCCGCTGTTGCGCGGCTTCTACCGCAGTGTCTACGGCGCCCTGGATTACGTCGGCGCCGTCTCCCCCGCCGACGCCGCCTGGCTGGAGAATCTGCGCCCCGGAGTCGAGATCGCCGGGGATACCAAGTTCGACGCCGTGCTGAGCCGCCGGGCCGCCGTCACCGAGGAACCGCTCCGCTTCGCCGACGACGGACCAACCCTGGTCTGCGGCAGTACCCACCCCGCCGATGAAGCGCTGTTGATCCCCGTCCTGGCCGAAGTGCGGCGGCGGGTTCCCGGTCTGCGGCTGATTCTGGCCCCGCACCACGTCGACGACGCCCATCTCGAGGACATCGAGGCCCGTTGCGCCGCGGCCGGACTGCCGTCAGCGGAGCGCCTCTCGACCATCCCCGACCGCCGACCCCGCGGCCGCTTCGTCCTGGTGGATACCGTCGGTGAGCTGTTCGAGCTCTACTCCCTGGCCGACGCGGCCTATGTCGGCGGCGGCTTCCACGACAAGGGGCTGCACAACGTACTCGAACCGGCGGTCTTCAGTGCCGCCCTGCTCTACGGCCCGCGGATCTCCAATTCCATCGAGGCCCGGGAACTGGCCGACGAGGGCCGAGCCCGCCGGGTCGAAGACGGTGGCGAATTGGCGACCGCCCTGAGCGAGCTGCTATCCGATCCGGCCGCGGCCCGCGGGCTGGGTGCCGCGGCGGCGGACTACTGCCGCGCGCGGGCCGGCGCCGCTCAACACTACGCCGAGCGCCTCGAGGGGCTGCTGCGCCTGCCCGCCCGGCTGCAGCTGGGTCTGGAGATTTCCCCCCCGCCGGTCCGGAACGTCGAAACGGAGCGCGCGACAGCGGGGGTTCCGACAACTGAGCCATGACCAATCCAACGCCCCAATACCATAGTCATTGCCGCCTTTCAATCAACTACCAGGTTTCTCCACGACAACCCGAATCGAGGGAGCCCGATGAGGCGATTGCTGCTCACCTGTTTAGCCCTCCTGCTGCTGACCGGCGCCTGTGACAACGAGACCGTCGTCGAGGGACGGCAGCGCGTCGGCGTCGTCTACGGCGTCGCCGGCAGCAACGACAAGTCCTTCAACGAAGCCGTCAAGTTCGCCGTCACCCGCCTGACCGCCGAACGTCGGGTGGCCTACGAGTGGCGTGAACCCCGGGACGCCAATGAGCTCGAGGGCTTTCTGCGCGAGTTGGCCGAGCAGGGCCTCGATGTGATCATTGCCGCCTGCGACCCGGCTTACCTTCAGCCCGTGGCCGAGGATTACCCCGAGCAGAACTTCATCCTCGTCGGCGGCGAGCTGGCCCTGGACAACGTCCGCGCCCTCTCCCTGGACAACCGGCTCGCCGGCGCCGCCGTCGGAGCCATCGCCGCCCTCAAAAGCGAGACCGGACGCATCGGTTTCATCGGCAGCCGCAGCGACCGCACCACCCGGCGCATCCTGGCCGGTTACCAGGAGGGCGCCCGTCTCGTCGAGCCGGAGATCGAGTTCGTCATCGACTATCTCGGCGAGGCCGCCGACGCCGAGCAGGCCAACCTGCGGGCTCGGGAACTGGCCGCCGGGCAGTTCGACCGCGGCGTCGACGTCATCCTGGCCTACTGCGGTCGCGAGGTCGAGGTCGTGGCCGCCGTGGCCGCCGAACGCGAGGCCTTCATCATCGGCAGCGATCTAAACCAGAACTGGATCGAGAAGGGCCACGTGCTGACCAGCATGATGCGCAGCGTCAGCCCCGCCGTCGAGGAGGCTCTCGCCGCCGCCCTCGACGGACGCTTCGAGCCCGGCCTCGTCCAGGTGCCCCTCGGCGGCGATCACGGTCTGGGTTATTATGTCGACGAGGTCAACCGCGGCCTGCTGCCGCCGCGCACCCGCCAGACCGTCGAGGAGGTCTTCGAACGCCTCGAAACCGCCCCGAACGAAATCCCGCCGGACGCCGCCACCCCCGAACAGCTCTCCTGAGCTAATCCCCGGACGACGGTCAAAGAACCGCCAACGGGCGGCCCCGGGGCCGCCCGTTGGCCTAGCGCACTCAGCGCGCCGGAGGGCCGGCGCGCTTGTTGCCCCGGGTTCACCGAACGGTGAACCCGGGTTGCAAGAAGCGTGACGGCCCGGCCCGCGGGCTGGAAACCATATCTCGTGAAACCGTGAAGAGCTGTGTCGTATCTAATCTAATGGAGGTCCTAAGCGCCCAGCCGCTTGCGCAGCTCAGCCAGATTATCGGCGAAGGGCGGCCGGATGACGCCGTGTTCGGTGACCAAAGCAGTGATGTAGCGGTGCGGCGTGACGTCGAAAGCCGGGTTGAAAACCGGCACCCCGGGCGGAGCGCTGGCCGCGCCGCGGAAACGGCGTACCTCGTCGGGATCGCGTTCCTCGATGGGGATACCCCCGCCGTCGGCCAGGGAGAAATCGAAGGTCGACAGCGGTGCGGCGATGTAGAGGGGTAGATCATGTTCCTGGGCCAGCACGGCCAGACCATAGGTGCCGATCTTGTTGGCGGCGTCGCCGTTGGCCGCGATGCGGTCGGCGCCGGTGATCACACAATCCACCATGCCGCGGGCCATCACCGTGGCCGCCATGTCGTCGCAGATCACCGTCACCGGCACGCCGGACTTCTGCAGCTCCCAGGCCGTCAGTCGGGAACCCTGGAGCAGTGGCCGGGTTTCGTCGGCGTAGACCGCGACCCGCTTGCCCGCCTCGTGCGCGGCGTAGATCACCGCCAGGGCGGTGCCGTAGTCGGCGGTGGCCAGTCCGCCCGCGTTGCAGTGCGTCAGCACCTGGACGCCGTCGGCGAGCAGCTCCGCGCCGTGACGCCCGATGGCCCGGCAGGTCGCCTTGTCCTCCTCGAGGATGTCCAGCGCCTCGGCCAGTAGCTCCGCCTTGACCTCCTCGACGGATGAACCGGCCGCCGCATCGACCACGTCTTGCATCCGCTCCAGGGCCCAGGAGAGGTTGACCGCCGTCGGCCGGCTGCCGGCCAGATACTCCGCTGCTTGACGGACCTCGTTTTTGAAGCTATCATATTTCAGGGTGCCGGAATTCCTGACGGACACGTACAGCCCCAGGGCCGCCGCCACCCCGATGGCGGGAGCCCCCCGGACGGCCAGGCGCTTGATCGCGTCGTAGACCTCCGCGGCCGTCGTCAGGGTCAGGTAACGCTCCTCCGTCGGGAGCCTGGTCTGATCGATGATGACGAGCTGATCGTCGGTCCAGGTTATCGTTGGTACCGGCATCGAGCCTCCCGTGCTGGCGTACCGCCGGTCGTAAGCGGCGCAGACGCGTGGAGAGTAGAGTGAGGTGAGGAGATGAAAAAGCCCCAACTGAAGCAACCGTTGCTGCTGTCCCTGTTGCTGAACCTGCTGGTGTTGCAGTTCCTCTACAGCGGAAGCGTCGAGGAACTGGAGCCGATCACGGATTACGATGGTCTGGTGCGGCTGAGCAGCCTCGAGGTCCTCGATGAATCCAGCACCGCCTCCGAAGCCGGCCTCACCCTGGCCCCCACCCGGCCGGGCGAGGAGGTCCGGGCCGAGAAGGAGCAGGAGGACTTCATCGAGGAGGTCGAGGAGCGCCGGGAAGCCAGCGCCGAGGTGGAGAACCTGCCCGAGGCCGAACAAACCGTCGTCAATCCCGGTCTGGGCAGCCGCTCCAACATCGTCGTCAGCCCCTACTGCCTGACGCCGCGGGATCCCCGGATTCCGGAGACGCTGCAGAACAGCGGCTGGGAGGGTCGCGTCCGCTTGGCCGTCAAGCTGGACCGCGAGGGCCGGGTGACCGCCATCGAGATCCTCGAATCCTCCGGACGCGAGGACGCCGATCGGGACGCCGTCCGTCTCTATCGCAACACCCGCTGGTCCCCCTGCTACGTCGACGGAGAGCCCGTCACCTGCACCGCCCAGCTCTGGGTCGAGTACGAGCAGCAATTCTAACTACCAAGCGTGGACTTTTTCCGGCGGTCGCCGAAGGGGGGCCGCTTTATCTTTGGGATCGTCTACCGTCTTCGGACCGCTACCTGTCTGTAACCTGCTGTTAACATCCGGGATGGGCTGTGATATTCTGCCGCGAAAAAGGGGGGGCAACAAGTGGCGGAAAACCGAGCAACCGACCGGCCCAGTTGTTGCCCAAAATGTAACCATAGAGCGCACTATAAGTTGGCCGACAGCAGATGTAAATGCAAGAATTACGGAAAGAATTATGCCCATCGGCCAAGATATGCAAAGCTATCTTGCAAAGCTATCTCAAGAGAAGCAAGAAGAGGTTGCTCGCTTATTTTGACTGCGCGTTGCGGCGGCCGCCGCGGCC
>WJLX01000009.1 GCA_014728225.1 Candidatus Coatesbacteria bacterium
AGTCTCCCGGGGTAGGTTGGCGGTTTTTCAACCGGTTATACAAACAGCGGAAGCGTCTGCGCCGGAGGAGGCGTTTTTACTTACGCAACTGAAGAGCGGATGTTCCACGATCAAGCGCTCGGGGTCAACGGCTGCGGCGCGGACACGATGTCCCCCGCTGGATTTGATACGGGCTGCGCCGTGAAGGTTTCGTCAGACAAGCTCGAAGGGGGGCGATTATAACCGACCGCTCCCGGCGGCGCCAGGCCGGCGGTCGCCGGGCCGTTACGCCGTCGTTAAATAGCTCGCAGATATATTGTACGGGTCACTGCACTACAGACCGTCGGGCTGGTATAATCCCTCCTCCCACCGGCGCGTTTACCAGCGGATATCATCGGAGTCACCTTGGCCAAACTCGACCTCGACAACAAGAGCCTCTACTGGAATATCTGGCAACTGGCCTGGCCCGCGGCCCTGGCCGGGATCCTGATGAACTTCGCCCACATCGTCGACCGCATCTTCATCGGCTCCCTGGGGGTGGATCAGGTGACGGCTTCGGGGTTCGCCGGCAGTGTGGTGTGGTTCGTCTTCTCCTTCATCCAAATCGTCGCCGCCGGCGCCGTGGCCATCGTCGCCCGCCACTGGGGCGCCGAGGAGTTCGAGGAGGCCGAGGCCTCGGGCCACCGGGCGGTCTGGCTGGCGGCGGGGCTGGGTTTCGTCTTCACCGTCATCGTCTATCTGACCGCCCCCCTGCTGATCGGTTTCTACCAGCCCACCGCGGCCCAGTATCCGATGGCCGTCGACTACCTGCGGATCTTCTCCCCGGGCTTCGGCCTGATGATGGTGGCCTTCACCATTCACTCCGCCTTCTCCGGCTCCGGGGACACCCGCACCGGGATGTTCGCCTTCGTCAGCATCAACGGGATCAACGTCCTGCTCAACTGGCTGCTGATCTTCGGCCACTGGGGCTTCCCCGCCCTGGGCATCCGTGGCGCCGCCCTGGCCACCACCATCAGCCACGCCCTGGGGACCGGGGTGATCCTGCTGGCCTACGGCCTGCGCTGGAGCAACCTCTCCCTCAGGGGCTTTTTCGGCAACCGGCCCCGCTGGCCGGCGATCAAACGCTTCCTGCGCATCGGACTGCCGGCAACCGGGCAGTCGATAACCCGGCCGCTGACCGGGATGGTGATGATGGCCCTGGCCAGCCGGCTGACGACGCCCCTGCCCGGCGGCGGCGTGGCCAATTTCGTCGCCACCGCCTTCACCATCGGGATGACAGCCCTGTCCTTCGGCCAGTTCTTCGCCCAGGGCCTGATGGCCGCCCCGGCACCCCTGGTGGGCCAGTTCCTCGGCCGTGACGAACCCCGGCGGGCCCGGGAGGCCGCCAACAAGGTCAGCGTCATCGGCGTGGTGATCCAGCTCTTCGTCGCGGCGCTGTTCATCTTCTTCGGCCGCGAGCTGGCCTCGATCTTCCTCTCCGGCGGCAACGACTACGCCACCCGACATGTGCTGGACATGGCACACCACTACCTGATTTTCATCGGTCTGGGCTCGATCATCAGCGTGCTGGCCTGGACCTACGGCGGAGCCTTCCGCGGCGCCGGTGACACCAAACCGCCGATGTGGGGCGCGATCATCGCCAACGCCGCCGTCAAGATCCCCGCCGCCGCCCTGGGCGTCTTCGTCTTCGGCTGGCACGACTACAGCATCTGGTTGGCCGTCTTCCTCTCCCAGATCGTCGAGGGGCTCTACATCTGGCTGCGCTTCCGCCAGAACCATTGGATGGAGGTCGAGCTGGCCTAGCCGCGCCGCAGGTCGGCTAAGCGGTGGCGTCCACCGAGCAGGATGGGCCGGTTGCTCAAGATAAGCATAAACATACCAAGACGATAGGCATGCTTCTGGACCCTTCTGCTGAGAGTGGATACCCCCGTCCCAAGTTACCGAGAAGGCTGATGGAGGATGTCACGAGCAGCGCTTTCACCGACTGCCTTTCTGGCGGTTGGTGAGCAGTCCCGACGGGTTGGGTTCAACCGCTATGGGACTTGACGCTCCCTGATGGGGCTGGCGCTGCCGGGCCGTGGAGCGCGCAATCCCGGCTCGCGGGACCACTTTCTCGAAGTTGACGCTCCCCGGGCTCTGCCACACCAACATCAACCAATCCGCCTGGCTCATTCCCGTCCAGCCGCCTTTCCGTGATTGTGTTGTGGGTATTTAGCGGATCGGTGCAAAACAGCGATCCCTAAACAAAATGCTATGGGTGGCGCAGGACCCAGCTGGCTCCGTCGGCGCCAAGGGACGGGAGTAGACGATCAAACGGCGACGAGCCGACACAGCGGGCATCCAGTGTATCTGGAGACCCCCGGTAGTTGACACCAAGAGCTCGGTCTACGTGCACGGCAATATGCCTCCTAACCTACCTTTGACAGGTGGGTTACAGGAATGCTGTGGTCCGTTACGGCTAAGTGAGCCAAAAAACCGATGGCCGCCAAGAAAAAAGTCAACCACCTCAAGGGCTGCCTGCTGAGCTTCTGCTGGACCGGCGCCCTGTTCCTGGGCTACGTCGCCCTGCAGTTGGGGATCGGCTACTGGGCCTCTTCGCTGCTCCTAGTTCCCCTGGCCTGTATCGGTGGGTTCCTCTTCGGTGGGATGCTGGCCAAGAAGTGACGCACAGCTAAAACCTACAGCCGGCGGGTTGGTCTTCGTAAAGAAGAGGGAGCGGTTTAATGACGAAAACCACGGGTAAGCTGCAATGAGCGCCGGCGAAGGCCGCCGGATCGTCCTGATCGTCGGCCTCGTCAGCGCCTGGATCGCCGGAAATCTTTTCTCCGCCTTCAGCGGTAACCTCGGCCTCTGGTTGGCGATCTTCGGTATCCCCTTCGCCCTGCTGTTCGGGCTGCTCCTGGGGGAGAAGCTCGCTAAATGACAACGGCGACCGCGGCGGCCGGGAGATCAACCCCCCGCGGCGCGATAGACCGCCCCGTCCGGAACCGGCACGGTTTTTGCGGAGGCGGACCGTTGCCGCCGCTCCAACGGTCGCCGAGAT
>WJLX01000010.1 GCA_014728225.1 Candidatus Coatesbacteria bacterium
GCCAGGGTGTCCAGCTTGTCCAGCAGGGCCAGCAGGCAGCCGACGGCGCTCTGCGGCAGCTCGTCGTCCCGGCCGGAAAAGCCCTGGGGACGGTACTGCTCGGCGATCGCCGCGACGACGGGTTCCGGCTCGCCCAGCAGCCGGGCCAGCTCACCGCCGATGACGCCCTGGAGACTGGTGAATTCGATTACCAGCGGGGTCAGCAGGTCCTGTTTGGCCAGGTCGACCGCCCGTTCGAGGTGATCGCAGATCGTCGAGTCCGCCGCGCAGACCCCGTCGACATTGGCGATGGCCGTCAGTTGGAGCAGACGCTCGCGCTTGTCGGCGTAGCTGCCCAGGCCGCGGATGAAGCGCAGGCCGTCCAGTTGCGGGGTCAGCTCCTCGAGAGGGGTCCGGCGGGCCTCCTCCCAGAAATAACCGGCGTCGGTCAACCGGGCCCGCAGTACGCGCTCGTGACCGGCGACGACGCCGACGGCGTTACGGTCCCCGCCGTCGCGGACGGCGATGAAGCGCGGCAGCAGCTCGCCGGCGGCGTTGCGGACGTCAAAATACTTCTGATACTCGCGCAGGGTGGAGACGACGACGGCCTCGGGCAGCTCGAGGAAGCGCTCCTCGAAGGACCCGGCCAGGCAGTGCGGATGCTCGACCATATTGCAGACGTCTAGGAGCAGGTCCCCGTCGAAGCCCGCGGCGCCGAGTTTTTCCAGCTCGGTGCTCAGCTTCCGCTCCAACTCCCGGTAGCGGGCGCCGCAGTGGACGGTTCGACCCTCGTCGTCCACCGTCGTATCGTCGACGAGAACGCCGTGTGCGGCGCAGGCGGCGGTGTAGGCCTCCAGGTCGGCGTCGGCCAGCTCGAAGCCGCCGGGGGCCAGGAAGCGCTGGCCGCGGCTGCTGCGGTCGCTGGACACGCCAGCGATTTCCAACTCGACGACCGCGGCGCCGTAGAGGGCGACCAACCAGCGGATCGGCCGCAGGAACTCCGTCCGCCGCTCGCCCCAGCGCATCGCCTTGGGCAGGGGCAGCTCCTCAACCACCGACGCCAGCAGCTCGGGCAGCAGCTCCGCCGTCGCCGCGCCCCCCGTGGTGATCTCGACCTGCACCCGTTGGCCCTTGGGGGTGTCGACGGTCTGCAGGTCGGCCTCGGTGCAGCCGAACTTGGCGGCGAAGGACAGGGCGGCTTTGGTCGGATTGCCCTCGCCGTCGTAGGCCACGTGCAGCGGCGGACCCGTCTTGACCTCCCGGGCCGCGGGCTGTCGCTCGGCGAGGCCGCTCACGTGGAGGGTCAGCCGCCGCGGGCTACCCAGGGTGGTCACGGCGCCGTGTTCGAGGTCCAGCCGCTCGAGCTGCCGCCGGGCTGTGGCGGCCAGGTCGGCCAGGGCCGGGGTCAGAAAGCGGCTGGGCAGGTCCTCGACGCCGATCTCGAACAGCAGATCGCGGGCGGACTGGAGGTCGCTGTCGGTCATCGGTGAAATCCAGGGTTCGGGAGCGGTTGACTTTTACCGGCGGGCAGGATCGGCGCCGCCGAATACTGAGGGGTGCATTCCAGGGTTAAGGTCCGAGTTGACAATGGACCCGCGGGCGGAACTGCGGAACCCCCGGTTCGTTTCTGAGAATAACTATCAGCAGCTATTAAGCGGCCGCTTGCCGGGAAGCGCTCCAGTCGCGGGGTTCGGCAACCGGCGGGACATCCAGGCTTTAATGAGCAAAACAACTGCGGCTCCAGCCGGCGTGTCCGTCGCCGGTGCCGGGTTGTCCAACGGCGGATGGTGGCGGAGCTAGTTCACCTTGCCCGGTTGTTGCAGCTTCCCGCCACCAGGCCCAGCTCCGGGTCCCGGGCCCGGAGACCTCGGCTGACACTGTCGTCTACTGAAACCGTAGCTTGGTCCAGCGCCCGGCTTTGGCACGTTTCTTGCGGAGTGCGAACCCGAATCGGCGAATAACCAACCCCGCCCTGCTGCAAGAAACGTGCCAAAGCCGGGCGCGATAAGCCGAGATCATCCCAAGCGCTCTGTCCAGTCAGCCGAGGTCTCCGGCGGGGCTAGGCCGGTTGTTGCAGCTTCCCCGCCACCAGGCCCAGTTCCGGGTTTTCCTCCAACTTGGTCAGATAGGCCCTGGCGCAGCGAGCGGCCAGCTTGCGCAGCCGTCCCAGGTAGCGCGCCCGCTCGGCCACGCCGACGGCGCCCCGGGCGTCGAGGATGTTGAACAGGTGGGTGGCGTAGCTCATGTTGTCGAAGGCCGGATAGACCAGCGGCTCGTCGCGGTCCAGCAGCCGGGCGGTTTCGAGTTCGAGTTCGTTGAACTGCCGGGCGGCCAGCTCGCTATCGGCGACCTCGTAGCAGTAGACGCTCTGCTCGTACTCGGCCAGGCGCCTCATCCGTCCCAGGGGTACCTCGTCGCTCCAGGGCAGGGAGAAACCGTCATCGACGCCGTTGATGTACATCAGCAGGCGTTCGAGGCCGTAGGTCAGCTCGACGCTGACGGGCTGGAGCTCGACGCCGGCCATCTGCTGGAAGTAGGTGAATTGGGTGATCTCCATCCCGTCGAGCAGGACCTGCCAGCCGGTGCCCCAGGCCCCCAGGGAGGGCGATTCCCAGTTGTCCTCGTCGAACTTGACGTCGTGGTCCAGCGGCTCGATGCCCACGGCGCGCAGGGATTCCAGGTAGATGTTCTGGATGTCGTCGGGCGAGGGTTTGAGGATCACCTGGAGCTGGTGGTGCTGGTAGAAGCGGTGGGGGTTCTCGGCGTAGCGGCCGTCGTCGGGTCGGCGGCTGGGTTCGACGTAGGCGGTGCGCCAGGGATGGGGTCCCAGGACGCCGAAGAAGGTCAGCGGGTTGGCGGTGCCGGCGCCGGTGGGGAAGTCGAAGCCCAGACCGACCAGGCAGCCCTGGTCGTTCCAGAAACGGCTGAAGCGGTGGATGAGCTCCTGCAGGGTCATGGCTGCTCCGCGGTCCGGTGGATCAGGTTGTGTTCATCGGCGGGATTGTAAAGGTCCACGTCAGGTGTGTCAACCGGCCCCGCCGGCGGGGCTTCCGGGGCGGGTTCGCAAAACCGGCCCCGCGGGGCCGGTTTTGCGGCGTTTGAGACGGTACGGACTTGCTCAGTCCTCATCTAGCGAGGAGTAGGGCATGCGCTTGCCGGCCAGGACCCGGGAATAGGTGGCGCCCGTTTCCTCGTCCTCGACCATATCGATGGCCTTGAAGTAGTACTGTGGCGAGTCATAGGTGTGGTATATCAGCCAGCCCGAGGTACTCTCACCGGGTTGGATGGTGAACTCGTCGGGCAGGAATTCCCGGGGAATGGTCTTGCGGCGTTCGAACTCCGAGGTGATCGGCTCGTCGTAGCCCGTGGTCATCGTCTTGTAGAGTCGCAGCATCGAAGGGTCCTCGAGGGTGATCGTCACCGGGTCCGGAGAGATGTTGGTCAACTGGACGTTGACGAACATGAACATCCGGCGTTCGCCGGCGGGCATCTTGCCCTCGTCCGTGGTCTCGATCTCCTCGAGATACTCGGAGCCGAGGACGGCCAGGTCGACGGGGCTGTCCTCGGCGATGTGGCTGGGGATGTCCAGGTAGGCCCGGGCGTTTTTCTGGGAGGCGTAGTAGTCGATGACCTCGACCTGGAACTGGTCGGGGTAGAGCAGATACTGCCGTTTGGTGATCGTCTCCTCGCGGACGTCGTCCTCCATTACCCAGCGGTACTGGTCCCAGGGGCCCTCCTCGGGGTCCCAGTCTTCCGGCGGCTCGGGCAGGTTGACGGTGTAGGCGTCGATGACGACCCGGCCGACATCGACGGTCAGTTCCTTTTCGAGGTCGGCCTGGACCTCGGCCAGCAACGCCTGGGCGTCCTCGTAGTATTCGCCGCCGTCGATCTTGGTCAGCAGGGTCTCGGCGCTGAGCAGGCCGCGGTCGCCGCGCTCGTAATCATCCTCGGCCATCTTGAACCAGCAGTCGTTGATCTTGCTGAAGATGCGCGGGTTGGAGAGATCATTCTCCTCGAGTGTATCCAGGAGTTCGTCGAGGCTGATCTCGGGGATTTCGCCCTCAGCCGTTTCAGGCAGGTCCAGCTCCGAGCCGTATTCCTTAATCAAGGCGATACGGTATTCTTCCAGGGCTTCTTCATATTTTCCCTGCTCGTAGAGCTGATCCCCGGCGCCCCGGTGACCCTCGGTCTTGTCCAGGCTGAGGATATACACCAGGAACAGGGAGGCGCAGAAAAGGACCAGGGTGATGATGACATTCCAATAACGCTTGATGCCCAAAGAGGCCTCCTTACGGTGGGACCGCAGCAACGGCGTTCGGGTTACCAGGAAGGGGCTGTCCGGCGAGGAGAGAGGTTGTGGATCGTGTCGGTTCCGCTTCGCGGGGGGCGGGAGAGCGTAACGCTTCGGCCGACGCCGAGGGATGCAACTGCAATCCGGCCTTTAAGATCCGGCCGGAAAGCCGTCGGCGAGCCGCGAAGACGGATTTGCCACGGGGGGATGTAGTGTCAACGCTGGTATTATAGCCCGGAGAGGGGCAATAAATCAAACCCTCGACGCCGCAAGATAGCGGAATAATCGCGACGTAATGCCTGTCGAAACGGCGGACTCGGAACGTTTCTTTCTTGGGCGGCGATGCCGGTCAGCGGAGGGTATCGGGCCTTCTGGAGCGCTTCTTCGCCGACGATAACCCGGGGCGGATCGGCTGCTGTTCGGTGGGAACCAGGAAGGCGTTCGGCAGAGGGGATCGTGAATAAAAAAAGACTCCCGGCGGGGAGGGCTTGTTCACTCGGCTGTCCGGGTGGCCGTCGGCTCGTCCGGCGGGAGTGCTGGACTGGTGGCGGGGCGCGGAATTGAACCGCGGACACGCGGATTTTCAATCCGCTGCTCTACCGACTGAGCTACCCCGCCACGCTGCAAGCGTCTACTTTGCTTGGGAACGGAGCGCTAGTTTAGCAGCTTCGAGGTGGGTCGTCAAGACATAAGGCGGCGGACGGCACATCGAGGTCCAACGCGGCCCGCGAATCAGACTGCTGGAGTGCGCTGCGGGGGGGGCTCGAGACATGCGGAAAAACGTTCACGAGCGTCTTGCCCTTCCGGGAGCCAGCTTGTAAACTGGAACCCGGCCAACTATTGCATCAACCTAATTGGGGGGAGCCGTTAGTGGCACGCATTAAACTACGTTGGCGCCTGTCGGCCGTCACCGCCGGTATCGTCTTGCTGTTGTCCGGAGGGCTGGCCGTGGTCTTGCTCGTCACCGCGGGCGACGCCCTCGGTGAGCAGGCCCGAGCGGGGCTGGTGTTGGCCGGGGAGGCCATCCTGGCCGCGACCACGCAAGATGGGCTGCCGTCGGTGCGGGAGGGGTTGGAGGAATCGCCGACCCTGGAGGGCGTCTACCTGTTCCAGGGGGAGCGACTGCTCGATACGGCGGGGCGGCGGCGTACTCCGCCCGACCTGGAGCCCGGCGAGGTCGTCGAGCGCGACGGTTCGCTCTGGCTGAGCGTCGCCGACGATGACAAGCGGCTCGTACTGGCCGTCGACGCCGAATATCTCAACGGTGCTTCGACTTCGCACATCCTGCCGGCCGCGGGGCTGGTCCTCGGACTCGCCCTGCTGGTCTTCCTGGTTACGTATCTGTCGACGGGAGCCTATCAACAGGGGCTGGAGGAGCTGGGACGGGGTTTCGAGCGTCTGGGACGGGGCGAATTGTCCTACCGGATGCACAGCTCCGATCCGCCCGGCCTGGTGCCGGTTTACAAGAGCTTCAACAGGGCGGCCGACTACCTGGAAAAATCCCAGGCCGAGCGGGCGGAGAAGGAGCGTTTGGTCAGGGAGCTCCAGTTGGCCCACGAGCTACAGGAGCGCCTGCTGCCGTCGGGCACGCCGGATTACGAGGGCTTGCGGGCGGCGGGCGTCTGCCAGCCGGCCGATTTCGTCGGCGGGGATTACTACGATTTCATCCCCATCGACGACCGCCGGTTGGGCGTGGTGATCGCC
>WJLX01000011.1 GCA_014728225.1 Candidatus Coatesbacteria bacterium
GCGAAGCCATGGCGTTACGCCGCGTGACCCGTTGGGGACTGAGCCTGCTGCTCGCCGGGCTGCTGCTCACCGGCTGCGGTCGCGACTTTCCCCTCCTCGAAGACTATCAGCCCGCGCCCAAGCAGCGCTACCAGCCACTGGCGGGCCGTCTGTTCGTCGCCGCGCCGGAACTGGACCCGGTGCTGGTGGCCGAGCTGTCAGACGAGGAGCGCCGCTCCCTGCGCGAGGCTCTTGAAGGTGCCCTGGTTGCCTATCTGGGCGAGAGCGGCCTCTTCGACGTGCAAACCACCGTCGACGCCGATGAGGATCGGACGGCAGCCGACTACACCCTCCACAGCACGCTCAACGGCTACCTGCTCAGCGGCGAGACGGAGACGGGTTGGGTCGTGCTGGCCGTCGCCGGGCTGACCGTCGCCGCCGTCGGCGAGATCGCCTGCCTCTGGGAGGTCGGCTCCCAGGTCATCGCCCAGGGCTGCGCCGCCCCCTTCGCCACGGTACCGGCCTGGAGCTGGTGGGCCTTCGGCGGCGGCGCCGCCGCCCTGGCCGGCGGGATGGTCGGCCTGATCGGCAGCGCCCGGCTGCAGTGCACCCTGGAGCTGGAGCTCGAGCTCAACGACAGCACCGGCAACAAACTGCTGGCCGACACCTTCCGCAGCAAGGTCGAGGTCTCCGGCGCCGTCCACCCCGGCGAGGCCACCGGGGCCGCCCTCGACGCCGTCCTCGATGAGTTCTGCGGTCGCGTCCACCGCAAGGTCCAACTCCCCGCCGACGCCAAGCAGGACGATCCAACGCCTCCTCCGGAGGGTATGTAGAAGGAGTCTCAATCCGGGGCGAAAAGCGACGCGGCCTTGCCTTCAAGGCCCTTTTGGCCTATATTCGCCGGTGGGTTAAAGCACCTTAACCAATCCAGTTACTAGCTTTTAGCGCCACCCTACCGAGGCAGGCGGTCCCTATGCCCGCAACCGAAAAACGCGACCTCTCAAAGATCCAGCGTGTGCTGGACAAAATCTTCGATATGAAGGAACCCCCGGTGGCCCGCACCCGCCTGCTCTCCACCGGGATGGAGATCTACAACCGCCTGCACAACGAGGGCCGCGACCTCTCCTCGGACAAGGGCTGCATCGGCTGCGGCAACTGCGTCGACTCCTGCCCCGTGCTGCGCCGCGAACCCGAGCGCCTCGAACGCACCGCCCAACGCACCTCGATGGCCCTCGAGTCCATCGTCGGCGAGGACTGCGAACAGTGCTACTCCTGCGCCCTGGCCTGCCCGCAAACAGACCTGGACATCAAGCAATACATCGTCGACAAACGCGTCACCGAAACCCTGCCCAAATCCAAAACCTTCAGCCACCTCGACCGCTACTTCGCCGCCCTGGTGGGGCTGATCTTCGGCCTGCTGCTGGGCATCCTCATCGCCTGGTAGCAACGCAGTGCGTTGCATCACAGAACGCGACGCAACGGTAACGACCAGCGCGATGCCACATCCGCGGACACGCTCCCTGCGGTCGCTCCGGCAGCGCCGTCGAAACGCTAAATGTTAATCAACGCAGTGCGTTGCATCACAGAACGCGAGGCAACGGTAACGACCAGCGCGATGCCACATCCGCGGACACGCTCCCTGCGGTCGCTCCGGCAGCGCCGTCGAAACGCTAAATGTTAATCAACGCAGTGCGTTGCATCACGGAGCGCGGCCCGTCGCCAACCACGACGTCGTTTGGGCGAGACCGTTGAAAAACAGCCCTGAGACCTGCGCCGTACCCGCCGGCGGAACTGGCACGGTTTTTGCGGCGTCGTCACCCGGCGGACGTCCGAGCGGTTTCAAAGCTGCAAAAACCGTGCCAGTTCCGCCGCCCCGGGCGATATCGACGCTTCGGGACCAGGTGACCGGCGGCGGTTTTTCAACGGTCTCGCCCAGGGGACCGGAATAATCAGCGATGGTCCCAATCAGAGCCGCTGACTTCGCAGAAGCGTTAAACACCGAATTGAACGCCGGATTGGTCGATGTGGAATCGATAAGCCGGCGGCATCAAGCAGCGCTATGTTAAGGCACGACGACAGACCGGCCCAACCGGTGGAGGCACGATGGGTGAAGAAGGCCAGGCCCGCCTGATCAACATCTACATCATGGGCAAGAAGTATAAGGTGCCCGAGACGCTGACCATTCTCAAGGCCATCGAGTTCGCTGGCTATCAGTTCATCCGCGGCTGCGGCTGCCGCGGCGGCATCTGCGGCGCCTGCGCCACGGTCTACCGCACGGCGGGTGACTACCGGCTCAAGAGCGGTCTGGCCTGCCAGACCGTCGTCGAGCCCGAGATGTACCTGACCCAGATCCCCTTCTACCCGGCCAACAAGTCGACCTACGACATCGAGGAACTGGAGCCCGACGCGGCCAGCCTGATCGAGCACTATCCGGAGCTGCTGCGCTGCATGGGCTGCAACGCCTGCAGCAAGGTCTGTCCCCAGGACCTCGAGACGATGGAGTACATGTCGGCGGCGATGAAGGGCGAGCTGGAGCGCGTCGCCGAGCTGTCCTTCGAGTGTTTGATGTGCGGGCTGTGCGCCAGCCGCTGTCCCGGCGAGAACGTCCAGTACAACATCGGCATCCTGGCCCGGCGTCTCTACGCCAGGCACCTGCGCCCCGAGGCCCCGGACCTGGAGCAGCGTGTCGAGGAGATCGAGCACGGTAAGTACGAAGACGACCTCGAGGTGTTGATCAAGGCCTCCGAGGAGGTTCTGCGTCGACGCTACGACGAGACGCAGGCCGACCGCGAACCCGACTGATGTCCCGCGGGCGGCTCAGAAGCCTGCTCGAGGGCCGCACCGGAACGGTGGTTTTCGTCCTGGCCCTCGTACTGCGTTTGGCGGCGGTTTTCCTGTTCGCCGATCATCACCATCCCGATGATCTGGAGTATGGCGCCATCGCGCGCAACCTGCTGGCCGGTGAGGGTTACAGTTTCAGCTATCCCGCCCATTAACTCGGCGAGCGACCCGGCACCGAGAATACGGCGGACGAAGCGCAGCCGACGGCCTTCATGGCGCCGCTGTATACCTGGCTGTTGACGGGTCTGCTGGCCGTATTAGGGCCTGAAGCCTATCTGGTCACTACCTGTTACAGGCCCTGGCCGGAGCCTTGGCGGCGCTGCTGCTCTACCGAACGGCGGTCGTGATCTTCGACGACCGGTCGGCTAAGGACCGGACGGCTCTGATTGCCGGATTGCTCGCAGCGGTCTTTCCGACCTTCGTCGGAAGCGCGGCCCTGGTGCTGCCGACCACACTGGAACAACTGGTCGGCTGCGCCCTGCTCTATACGGCGGCCGGCATCGCCCGGAACCCCGAAAAACGGCGGTTTTGGCTGTTAGTCGGACTGCTTCTCGGCGTCGGCGGCCTGCTGCGCGAGGTCGTGCTGGCCTACGGACCGCTGATCGTCCTCGTCGGCCTGCTGGCCGGGAAGCATCGGTGGGAAAGGTTCGGGGGTTGGGTTCTGCTCCGCGGCGGCGCCGCCGCCCTGATCGCCCTGGCCGTGCTGGCGCCCTGGATGGTGCGCAACGCCGCCGTCTTCGACCGTTTCATCCCGGTTACCAACCGGCTGGGCTACAACCTCTACCGCGGCTTCAACGAACGCGCCGACGGCTTTGACACCTCGCTGACGCCCGCCGTCGTCGAGAACGGACTGGACGACGTCTGGCGCACGGAGGGTGAGGCGGCCTTCGACGAGGCCCTCGGCGCAGCGGCGTTGGATTATATCGCCGACAACCCGGGACGGGCGGCGCTGCTGGTGCTCAAACGCCTGGGCTTCGGCCTGGTCGGCGAACTCGACGCCGACGCAGCCGGGATCGGCCGCCTTGGCGCGCTGCGCTACCTCGTCTACGCCGCCCAGCTCGGCCTGTTTGTCGCCGCCCTGTTCGGTTGTTGGCTGATGCGCAAGCTACCGGCGGCGACGAGGGCGCTGATTTACGGGTTTTTTGCCGTCTACCTGTTGGCGATACTGCTGACCTTCGTCTGCACCCGCTTCCGCGTGCCGCTGGAAACGGTTTACTGTCTGCCGGCCGCCCTGGCGCTGAACCGCCTGACGCGTCGCTTTACCAACCGTAGCGGGGCGGAGAAGGTCGCTGCTTGACCAAGACCAAATCGTTCCTCCCGACCCTTGAGCCGACGGTCGGAATCTTCACGAATTTGAGACCCACCCGCCGTCGCCGGTTAGCACCGCCGCCAACGCAGGAGATCCGATGGGCTACACCCCCGAACTCAAGGAACTGATCAGCAAGGTCGAACAGACCCGGCCGCGTCGTCTGGCCCGCCGCCGGGCCCCCGCCAACATCGTCGCCCACCGCGAGGAGAAGGGGCCGTTCCGCGATCTGCGAGACCTGCTCAAGGTCGAGGGCTTCGACGAGGAGCTGCTGGCCGAGATCAAGGACCAGATAGCCCTGGAGGATCAGCCCGGCAGGATCAACATCAACACCGCCGACGCCCAGGAGCTCGGCCACGTCAAGGGCATCGGCTACTTCCCGCCGATGACCATGGAGGAGCGCGACCGCGTCCTCAACAAGTTCCACCCCGACTACAAGGACACCGGGATGCGCGAGTTGGCCCTGGGACCCAATACGGGCGAGCGCGTACCCGACGAGTTCGCCGACCTGGTCGAGGCCCACTCCCTCGTCGCCGAGGTCGAAGTCGATCTCGCCGATCCCGCCTACAGCGTCGACGTTCTGGTAATCGGCGGCGGCGGGGCTGGATCGGCGGCGGCCCTCGTGTCCCAGGAGGCCGGCGCCGAGGTGCTGATGGTCACCAAGCTGCGCCACGGCGACGCCAACACCGTCATGGCCGAGGGCGGCATCCAGGGCGCCGATAAACCCCAGGACAACCCGGTCATCCACTTCCTCGACGCCTACGGCGGCGGCCATTTCACCAACGACCGCGAGCTCGTCGCCGCCCTGACCAACGACGCGCCCCTGGTACTCAAGTGGCTGGAGACACTCGGGGTGATGTTCGGCAAGAACGACGAGGGCGAGATGCACGTCCTCCACGGCGGCGGCACCTCGCGCAAGCGGATGCACTCCGCCGGCGACATGACCGGCGCCGAGATCATGCGCGTGCTGCGCGACGAGATCCGCAACCGCCCCCGGATCCAGGTCGTCGAGTTCGCCCCCGCCGTCGAACTGGTCAAGGATCACCAGGGGCGCTGCGCCGGAGCCGTGCTGCGCAACATGGAAACCGGCGAGCACCTCATCGTCCGCGCCAAGGCCACCGTGCTGGCCACCGGCGGCATCGGCCGCCTGCACATCCAGGGCTTCGCCACCACCAACCATTACGGCGCCACCGCCGACGGCTTGATCATGGGCTACCGCGCCGGCGCCCGGCTGCGCTTCATGGACTCCATCCAGTACCACCCCACCGGAACCGCCTACCCGGAACAGAACGTCGGCCTGCTGATCACCGAGAAGGTCCGCGGCCTGGGCGCCGAACCGGTCAACCGCCACGGCGAGGACTTCGTCTTTCCCAAGGAGCCCCGCGACGTCGAATCCTCGGCCATCATGCGTGAGTGCCTGGAACGAGGCAACGGCGTCAAGACACCCACCGGCCGTCTCGGCGTCTGGCTCGATTCCCCGATGATCGAAATCCTCAAGGGCCCCGGCACCATCGCCCGCGAGCTGCCCGCCAAGTACAAGCAGTTCATGCGCCACGGTATCGACATCTCCAAGGAGCCGATGCTGGTCTACCCCACCCTGCACTATCAGAACGGCGGGTTGTGGATCTCGGCGGACACCGCCACCGACGTCCCCGGACTGTTCGCCGCCGGCGAGGTCTCCGGCGGGGTCCACGGGCGCAACCGGCTGATGGGCAACTCCCTGCTCGACATCACCGTCTTCGGCCGCCGTGCCGGCCAAGCCGCCGCCGCCTACGCCGAGGAGGTCAACCTCGGCAAGCTGACCCTCGAGCACGTCGAGGAATGGGAGGCCGAACTGGAATCAGGCGGCGTTCAGACCGAGCGCGTCAGCCCGATGCTGCTGCCCGACTACCGCTACAAAACCGGTTAACGGCCACAACCGCTCGACAGCGGCGGCGGAACCTTTGAATAAGCTGCCGACGACACCACCGACCAACGCCCCGGAACCGGCACGGTTTTTGCAGCTCCGAAACCGTCCGGACGTCCGAGGGGTTGCGGCTCCGCAAAAACCGTGCCGGTTCCGGGGGGGGGGCAGCCCCGCGGCGGATGGCCGAAGCTTTGCCGGTTATTCAAAGGTTCCGCCGCCGAGCGTTGCAGCGGCAACCTAGATCCCAGGATCCAACAAACCTTTCAACTAAACCAGAACCCACCCATCGATGATGAAAAACTATCGGGGAAACTACGTACGCATCCTGTTGGCCGTGCTGCTTTGCTGCTGCGCCGCCGGCGCCCGTGTCGGGGTGACCCTGGTTCAGGATCCCGGCTCCGACCGCACCAGCACCTTCTTCGTCGACGAGGAGGGTCGCTTGTTCATTGGTGGCGAAACCACCTGGGAACCGGCCTCGGACGGTCCCTGTCCCGCCGCGGCGCCCTACGACATCAGCGGACTGCTGGACACCGGCAATGACCGCGTTCTGGTGTTCATGATCGCCGGTGACGGCGCCTGCTTCATCGTCGGACCGGGGGACTGGATCGAGCTGGATCCCCTCGAGGGTCTGCCGCCGTACCGGTTGGCCTGCTGCCCGGACCTTACCGGTGAGAACGCCATGCTGATTGCCGTCGACGCCGCCGGTCAGGTCTGGCTTTACACCGCCGAGGGCTGGCGGCCTTTCCTGGAGCCCGTTCCCGGTCCCGGCCCTTACGATATCAACGCCTTCAGCGAGCTCGAGCGGGAGAGTATCTTCCTCGACGTCGTCAACGGCGCCGGGCGGCTGTTCCGGGTGATGGAGGACGGCTGGTACGCTCTGGAGGTCGAACTCGACGGTGATCCGCCCTTCTCCGTCAGCTCCTACAACTCCGATGACGCCGCCTATCACTTCGTCACCGACTCGACGGGCAGTTTCTGGATGCTCGAGGACGGTTCCGTCATCAACACCATCTCGGCGCTGCTCGACGGCCGGGGTCCTTACGATATGGACGTCTACGTCCGGCCCGACGAGGAGTTCATGGCCGTCGTCCTCTGCGACTCCGACGGCGTGATCTACAATACCGACGGTGAGAGCTGGCTGGCCCAGAACGAGGGTTTTAGTGACGAGTAGATCGGCTGACGACGGGGATCAGCCATGCTTCAGCTCTTGAGGTTCTTGGTCGTGCTTATCCTGTCGCCCCTGACGGCGGCCGCTTTGCCGTCGCTGGCGGCGGCCCACGTCATCGACGACGACATCGTCCCGGCGCTCGACGACGACGGCCGGCTCCACCAGATCGACGGGACCACCTGGGACGAACTGGCCCCACCGTCCGTCGAGGCCCGACTGCCCGCCCCGCCCCCGCTCGCTTCAGGCTTCGTCTACGACGCGGCGACGGCCGTCCTCGAACCCCTCGTCCTGGCCGCCGACAATCGGATCTACGGCCTGATCGACGGCGGGTGGCAGAGCGCTGAGCTGGAAACCGCCGCGGCCGGGATCCGGCGGTTTGACCACTACCATCATCGAACTACCGGCTTCTTGCTGCTGCTGGGCCTGGACGAAGCCGGACGTCTCTACGACAACTCCAGCGGTGAACTGACCCCCGTCGACTTCCCCGCTTGTCCCGGTACGGGACCCTGGGAGATCGAGCTGGTGCGTATCGAGGAGCTGGACGCCTTCAACGTGATCTGCCTGGATTCCGTCGGCCGGCTCTACCTGGTCGACGGCGACGACTGGATTCCCCTGGCCGGACCCTTTAGTGAAACCGCCGAGGATTGAACCCGTCGGGAGGCTGAGCATGACCAGAAGCAAACTCGCCGCCGCCCTGCTGGCGGTGCTGGCGCCGTTGACCGCCGTGGGCCTGCCCGTTATGGACGCCGTTCACGACGACCACGGCGAGCTGATCATGGCCCTCGACGACGACGGCGTCCTGCACGAGCTGACCCGGGAGGGCTGGCTGACCGTCGGCGAGCCCTGCCCCACCGCGGGTCCTTATTCGCTCCAACTGCTCAAGCTGCCGGGTTACGACGCGACGGCCTTCATCTTCGTCATCGACGGTAGCGGACGCATCTACCAGACGGACAGCACCGCCTGGCTCGAGCTTCAGCCGCCGCCCGCCGCGGCCGAGGCGCCCTGCCGGGGCGAGCTGTTCAACCCCACCGCCGGCGGTGTCGACACCCTCCTCGTCGACGCCGGTGGCGCGCTGTTCGTCAACGAGGGCGAGGCGAATTGGCGCAGCGTCGAGGCGACGCTGCCCGGGGCGCCCCGGGACCTGGAGGTCTTCTTCGAGGAAGCTACGCTGACGGCCAACCCCTTCGTCCTGGCCGATGACAACCGGCTCTACGGCTTCGTCGACGACGCCTGGCAGCCATCGGAAACCTTCGGCGCCGCGGCCCGTTTGAACCGCCTGGAGCTCCACGTCGACGACGAAACCGGCGGGGTGCTGCTGCTCAGCGTCGACGAGGACGGGCGGATCTACGACAACAACGCCACCGGCGAGCTGGCCCCGACCGATCACGAGCCCTGCCCGGGCGACGCTCCCTGGGAGCTCAAGCTGTTCTTCGTCGACGGCGGCTTCGACCTGCTGTGTCTGGACAGCGCCGGCCGCCTCTACCAGGCCCTCGACGGCTCCTGGAACCAGGTCTGCGACCCTTTCCCCTCCATCGACAGCGAGTAGGCCGCACCGATGTCCGACGACACCCGCAAGAAGATCGCCGAGAGCCGCTGGCTGGACTGGCTCGATAAACGCTTCCGGCTCAAGCAATACATCATCGACAGCATGGAGCATCCGGTCAAGCCGTGGATGCGCAAGTGGTACTACTGCCTCGGCGGCCTGACCCTGACGATGTTCATCCTGTTGGTGATCACCGGTATCATCCTGCTCCAGCACTACAAGCCGACCACCGCCGGCGCCGCCGAGTCGGTGGCCTTCATCATGGGCGACGTCTGGATGGGCTGGCTGATCCGCGGTGTCCACCACTGGGCCGCCAACCTGATGATGGTCCTCGTCGTGGCCCACATGGTCCGCGTCTTCGTCACCGGGGCCTACAAGAACCCCCGGGAGCTCAACTGGGTCACCGGCGTCTTCCTGCTGCTGTCGACCCTGGGGTTCTACGTCACCGGCTACACGCTGCCCTGGGACCAGCGGGGCTTTGAACTGGCTCAGGGCGTCGTCGACCTGACCAGGCGCATCCCCCTCGTCGGCAACCCCATCGCCGGGCTGATAACCTCGGAGCCCGTCGTCGGTGACGAAGCGCTGAACTTCTTCTACATGATGCACGTGATCATTCTGCCCCTGGTGATCTTCATTCTGCTGCTGTTCCACTTCGTGATGATCCGCCGCCAAGGCATCGCCGAGCCGCTCTAACCGACGCACCGCGGGAGATAAGCCCAGCTTGCTCGAACGCCTTAAAGACCTGTGGCATAAACTGTCCGCCCGCCTGGCCAAGCGCCGCCGGGAGCGCGAGACCCGCAAGAAGGACGTCCCTTTCTTCCCCGAGTTCGCCATGTTCGAACTCGTCATCATGCTCATCGCCATGGTGGGTGTGGTGCTGATCGCCGTCTTCTGGCCCGGCACCGCCGGCCCGGCCGCCGATCCCGCCGGTGGGTTCCGCCCCGAGAGCTTCCTGCGCTTCGCCGTCGAGAGCCTGCCCGAGTGGGTGACGGCGATCGGCATCGGCCTGGGTTTCGGCTTCATCCTGCTGCTGTTTTTCATCCCCAAACTCGACCCCGGACCGCGACGCTCCAAGACCGCCCGCCGGGTGGTCGTTCTGACAGCCGTGGTCTTCCTCGGCGGCTGGCTGGGTATCTACGGCGCCTACGGCTTGTTCGCCATCCCCCACGGCTCCAACAACACCCCCGGCGGCGAGTGGACGATGTGCTGGCACTGCCACAGCCATTGGGGCGGCCTGGACGATCCCCTCTACATCTCCAAGCACGGCGAGGTCCTCGACGAGAACTGCATGACCTGTCACCTGCACGAGCCCCACCTGGTCAACTTCTACCAGCACGACGAGGGCCTGTTCCGCTCCAGCCACACCTGCGCCGACTGCCATAACCCCCACGCCCCCGTCCCCGACGAGGTCACCCCCGGCGACACCCCCCTCGAGCGGATGAAGAACGGCGGCGACACCCACGTCTTCAGCTACACGCCGCAAAACGGTGAACCCCACCCCTCGCTGCCGATGAACACCTGCTTCGCCTGCCACGAGTTCCCCCTGCACACGGGCGGGGCCGCCGAGGTCGCCGCCGACAGCCCGGCGATCGACCTCGTCGGCGAGCATCCGCCCCTGGGAGGCCGCTCCTGCGCCGACTGCCACGCCGACTATACCGGCTCGAGCGTCGGTGAGGCTCGCTGCCTGTTCAGCGAGGCCGGCGGCGACGTCCACGCCCTCTACGACGTCCGGGCCGCCGACTGCGCCGCCTGCCACGACGTGAGCGTCGAAGAGCAATAGCGTCTTCCCCGACGCCGGATGCGCTTGACAAAGCTTAACGGCCCGGCGGCGCCGGGCCTGTTTGTTGACACGCAACACCGCGGCGCAGGGCCCGGCGGGCTGCGAAAAACAGCCCGGGCATCCTCCGGCGTTACAACAACATCCACGCGCCGGAACTGGCACGGTTTTTGCATCTCGGCGACGCTGCGAATGGGTGGAGGGTTGCGCCTGCCGCAAAAACCGTGCCAGTTCCGGCGGCCGGGCGTTCGGGCGTTGAGAGCGTCTGGGGGGGGCTGTTTTTCGCAGCCCGCCGGCTGTTCGGGATCATCCAGTTCAACGGAGGTCGTAGCGATTCATGGGTTGCCGTCGCGGCAAACGTCTCAAGGGCCGTACGATCTGGCGTCGGGCCAGGCGCTGGTTGCGTTTGCAGTACCTGCGCTTTTTGCGCTCGGATTCCTCGCCGCACAAGGCGGCCCTGGGTTTGGCCGTCGGTGTGTTCATCGGGATCTTTCCCACCTTCGGCCTGGGGGCCTTGATGGCCGTGGGTTTGGCCTTCCTCTTCCGCTTCAGCAAGGTGGCGGCGGTGGTGGGTTCGGCGATCATGAACCCGATCACCTCGCCCTTCTTCTGGGGGCTGTCCTTAACCATCGGTGCGTGGTTGACGGGCAACGAGGTCGCCGCGGTGGCCCGGTTGATCGACGAGGGCGAGCTGTGGAGCGCCGCCGGCGAGGTGGTCTGGACCTACCTGGCGGGCAACACCTTGCTGGCTCTGGCGCTAGCCGGTCTGTTCTACGGGCTGGGCTACGGGGCGGTGCGGGCTTACCAGGAGGCCCGTCGCCGCCGAATGCTGGAGAGCCTGCCCGACCCGCCGCGACGGGCGCCTTGAGCAGCGGCCCGCCCTCTGCTAAACTATGCTTGAATCAGACGAGCCCCGCGCCCGGGGCGTAGCGCCGTGGAGGTCGATCACGCCGAAGGTCACCAGCAAGCTACAGCTAAAGCTCAACGGCAACGAGGCCGAGTTCAGTGGGCCGGGTAACGAGAATCTCAGGCTGTTGGAGAAGTTGCTCGATATCCGTTTGAACCTGCGCGGCGAGCAGGTCAAGCTCACCGGTCAGCCCGAGAACGTCCAGGCGGCCCAGGACCTGCTGAGCCAGTTCGCCCGGGCGGCCAAACGCGGCCACGTCGTCCAGCCCGCCGAGGTCCGCGCCGCCGTGGCTAACCTGACCGAGCCGCCCAGCGCCCAATTGGGCTTCGACGAGGTCGTGGCCACCAGCATTACCGTCGGCTCGCGCAAGGTGGTCAAGCCGCGCACCGCCGGTCAGAAGCGCCTGATCGGCGCCCTCTTCCACTCGGATATCGTCCTGGCCATCGGTCCGGCGGGCACGGGCAAGACCTACCTCTCCGTGGCCGTCGGTCTGGCCAACCTGCACCGCGGGGCGGTCAACCGGCTGATCCTGGCCCGTCCGGCCGTCGAGGCCGGCGAGAGCCTGGGCTATCTCCCCGGAGCCCCGGAGGAGAAGATCGCCCCCTACTTGCGTCCGCTCTACGACGCCCTTTACGCCATGCTCAAGCGGGACCGGGTGTTGACACTGATCGAGCACGGCGTGATCGAGATCGTCCCGTTGGCCTATATGCGCGGCCGGACCCTGGACAACGCCTACGTCATCCTCGACGAGGCCCAGAACACCACCCATCGCCAGTTGAAGATGTTCCTGACCCGCCTCGGCGGGGGCAGCAAGGCCGCCGTGGTCGGTGACGTGACCCAGATCGACCTGCCCCGACCGCGGGAGAGCGGGCTGCTGCTGGCCCAGGACTTTCTCGCCGACATCGAGGGGCTGAGCTTCGTCCACCTGACCCGCTCCGACATCGTCCGTCACGGCCTGGTGGCACGCATCGTCGAGGCCTACGAGCGCTTCGACAGCGCCGCCGAAGCTTCCGACGGCGGCGAAAACGACGACGGGACCGGCGAAGAAACCGCCGAGGTTAGCGGCGACGTGACCAACGACGGAGCGACCGATGACTGATCGCGACGAGATCGAGCGCCGCAACGAGACGGGTCCGATCCGCCTGTGGCGGATCCTGCCCCGCCTCGGCGTCGGCCTGGCGATCATCGTCGTTCTCTCCCTGCTGACCTTCCCCTCGAAGACCTTCTACAGCTTCGATTTCGAGATCGGTGACGTCGCCGACAACGACGTCATCAGTCCAATCAAGTATCCGGTGCCCAAGACCGAGGCCGAACTCAAGGCGGAGATCCAGTCCCGCCGCAGCGAGGTGCGGCCGATCTATATCTACACTGACGAACTGTTGCGCGAGGGCTGGAGCGAGTTCCGCCGCCTGCTGGCCGATCTGCGCGCGGCCCTGGAGGCCGAAAACCCTCCCGGGGAGAAGTGGACCGAACTGGCCCAGAGCCTGAGCGGTCGCTACCGGGTGGATTTCGCCCCGGAGCTGCTGGAGTTGTTGCGTGATGAGCCCGAGCTGCTGACCGAACTGCAGAAGCTGCCCGATACCCTGGAGAGCGCCTTCGTCAACGGCGTCGTCGAGGACAAGACGGACATGGACGAGGGCGCCCTGGTCAACGGCCTGTTGTTGCGCTATCCGGCGGAGGACCTCTACTTCGCCCGGGCCTACGAGCAGATCGCTGATCTGGGTGAGATCCGCGAGCGCGTCCTCGGCCTGATCGCACCCTATCTCGAAAAAGAGGAGTTGACCCGCAACCTCGTCGACGTCGTGGCCCGCTTCATCCAGCCCACGATCTACCTTGACGAGGAGGCCACCGCCGAGCGCATCGTCGCCGCCGAGGGCGGTGTCGACCGCGTATCCTATTGGGTCAGCGAGAACGAGCGCATCGTCGCCGCCCACGAAGTGATCACCCCGGAGGTCTATCGCAAACTCAAAGCCCTGGAGAGCTTCCGCTCCAGCCGGGGCATCCTCTACGTCACCCTGGGTCGGGCGGCGATCATCACCGTCTTTTTGTTCATCTTCACCCTCTTCCTCTACACCTACCGCCGGCGTTACTTCAATAGCCTGCGTTACTGGATCCTCTCCGGGTTGATCCTGATCCTCGTCGTCGGCCTGAGCCAACTGATCATCACCTTCTTCTTCCAGCAGGTGCCCCAGATCGGCTACCTGCTGCCCGCGGCCCTGGCCGGAGTATTATTCACCATCCTGCTGGACACCGAGACGGCCATCATCGGCTCCCTGGTGGCCAGCGTGATGTTGGGGCTGCTGACCGGCCTCGAGGTCCGCTACCTTTTCGTCTTCCTCACCGCCGGTCTGGCGGCGGTTTTCTCGGCCACCAACCTGCGAACACGCAGCTCGCTCTACTGGATCACCCTCAAGGTGGCCGCGGCCAAGCTGCTGGTCATCGCCGCCATCGGGCTGTCCTTCTCCGACACCCTGCCCGAGACCCTCAACAACGCCGTTCTCGGAGCCGTCGGCTCGTTGATCTCCGTCTTCATCGCCAGTCTGGTGCTGCCGATCTTTGAGAGCCTCTTCCATATCACCACCCCGGTCCAACTACTCGAGCTCTCCGACGTCAACCACCCCCTGCTGCGCAAGCTCAACGAGCGCGCCCCGGGAACCTACTTCCACAGCCTCAACGTCGGTGTGCTGGCCGAGGCCGCCGCAGGCACCGTCGGCGCCAACGCCCTGCTGGCCAAGGTCGGCGCCTACTACCACGATATCGGCAAGATCGACAAGCCCGACTACTTCAGCGAGAACATCCACGGCGAGAGCAAGCACGACAGCCTGTCGCCCTCGATGAGCTCCCTGGTCATCCGCAGCCACGTCAAAAACGGCGTCGAGCTGGCCCGCAAACACCGCCTGCCCCGGGGCGTGATCCAGATCATCCGCGAGCACCACGGCACCGGGCTGATCAGCTTCTTCTACCAGCAGGCCCTACAGCTCGATGAGCACAACATCCTGGAAAAGAAGGACTTCCGCTATCCTGGACCCCTGCCGCGCTCCAAGGAGGCCGCCATCGTCATGCTGGCCGACTCCGTCGAGAGCGCCAGCCGGACGATCACCAACACCACCGTCTCCTCGATCCGCATCCTGGTCCGCAACGTGGTCAACTCCAAGTTCGTCGACGGCCAGCTCTCGGCCTGCGATCTGACCCTCAACGATCTGTCCGCCATCTCGGAGAGCTTCGTCAAGACCCTCACCGGACTGCTGCACTCCCGCATCGAGTACCCCGACGAGATCGTCCACCGACCGACCGCCCTACCCGATACCGACGCCGAAAGCGACGAGGAGTCTGCATGACCCCCGCCCGCTTCCCCAACTACGAGGTCCTCGTCCACAACCACCAGCGGCTCCACTGGGTGGAGCCCGAACTGCCCCGGCGCAGCGCCCTGCTGACTCTGGCCCTGGAGAAAGCCGAATCCTGCAGCCTGGCCGTGGTGCTCTTCGACGACGAGCAGACCGTCGAGCTCAACGAGCGCTACCTCGACCGAGCGGAAACCACCGACGTGCTGGCCTTCAACCTCGACGGCGACGACGCAGGACGCTCCGGCTCCCCACCCCTGCTCGGCGACGTCTTCGTCAACGTCGAGCAGGCCCTGCGCCAGGCCGCCGATTACCAGTTGCGCGTCGAGCGTGAAATCGCCATCCTCACCGCTCACGGCGTGTTGCACCTGCTCGGTTACGACGACGCCGACGAGCACGGCAGCAACGAGATGATGGCCCGCTGCTCCCTCGTCGTCGATCACGAATGGCTGACCGCCTACCTCGGTGACCGCTGAGCGCGGCGGGAGGCCCACGACGACGAACGGGTGGTCCGAGGTTCCGCCGCCGGGCGCCGTGAAACTGACAATCCACTCCAACCCCGGATCGACGATGTCCGACGATGCCGACAAGGATCAGCACCAGGAAGACGGCGACCGCGACGGGCGCAGTCCCGGTGAGCGCCGCGCGGCGACCCTGGGGCGCAAACCCAAGATGTCCCAGAGTTTCAACAACGCCCTCGAGGGCATCGTCTACGCCCTCAAGACCGAGCGCAACATCCGCATCCACTTCATCGTCGGCGTGGTGGTTATCGGCGGCTCGCTGTTCCTGAACATCTCCCGGCTGGAGCTGGTGCTGATCATCGTCGCCGTGGCCCTGGTCCTGGTGGCCGAGCTGATCAACACGGCCATCGAGAAGGCGATGGACCTGATGACCACCACCTACCATCCCCTGGCCAAGCTGGTCAAGGATATCGCCGCCGGGGCCGTCTTCATCGCCGCCATCGCCGCGGTCATCGTCGGCTACCTGGTGCTGTTCAAGGGGCTCAAGCCCCACATCTTCTCGGTCATCCGGGCGGTCAAGGGCAGTCCGGAGTACGTCACCCTGATCAGCTTCACCCTGGTGATCATCCTGGTGATCCTGGGCAAGGTCCTCTTCGGTCGGGGCTCGCCGCTGCACGGCGGGATGCCCTCGGGTCACGCCGCGGTCAGCTTCGCCATCTTCGCCATCGTCACCCTGGTGACGGAGAACCCCCTGGTCAGCGTCTTGGTGTTTCTGTTGGCCCTGATCATCGCCGACACGCGCATCCGCCGCGGCATCCACACCTGGCGCGAGGTCACCGCAGGAGCCCTGTTGGGCATCGGGGTGGTCTCGCTCAACTACTGGCTGTTCCTGACCTGAGTCCGCCGCCGTCCAGCTGACACTTTTTCACCTCCTTCGACGTTTATGGGCTGACACCGTTGACATAACCACCACCCAACCCGCTGAAAGCCATGACATTTCGCCAAACCTCCATCCTCAGCGCAGGGCTGATCCTGCTGGCTGCGTTTTCCGTCGGGGCCGAGCTGGCCCCCAATGAGAAAGCGGCCTGGCTGTATTCCCGGACGGCCTTCGAGTTGACCGCCGATTACGGTATCGTCGAGGAACGCACACCTGAAGAGCTGACCGAGTTGGCCGAATCCGCCGAGGAGTTGGCCGTCGATTTCATCATCGATCTGCGTCGGTGGTTCGAAGATCTGGGCGCTGGTGTGATCGTCGATGAGAGTGCCGCCGATTACCGCGCTATAGATCATCTGCTCGGGTACCTGCTGGAGAAGGTCGAGCTGTTACTCGACGAGTTGGAACGGGAGAATCACGACGCCTGCGCGAACCTGTTGGGCAGCCTGCACCGTTTGACCCCCTCCCTCGCCGAAGGATTTGGAAACCATGACTATTAAGCGTGTTACCGCCGGTTTGCTGCTCCTCGTCTGCCTGGCGGCCCTTCCAACCGGGGCCGCCCAGCGCGAGGCCGACGCCGTCTCCGTGGCCCGGGACTTCGAGCAATTGGCCGGCTTCTACCGTCAGTGGAGTGACTTCGACGGCCAGACCCGGGCGCTGGTTCGTCGGGTGTATGACGAGTTGACGGTGACGGCCCGCGGCTACATCGACAACTGGCGCAAGGATCCCGCAGTGCTGTATCACGATGATACGGACCTCGTCGGTGACATCCTGCTGCAGACCGAGCGGATCGAGAGCCAGCTCAACCTGCTGACGGAAACGGGCGCCGGGGGCGAGATCAACGAGGTCACGGCGACGGATTTCTACGGCGTCGAGCTGGACAAGGCCGCCGGGCTGTTCTACGAGCTGGGCGAGCTCTTCGACGGCGCCGGCATCTGATGCGGGGACGGCGCGTCGCTTTCCTGGTGTTGTTGACGGTCTCGGCGGCTCTGGCCCAACCACGGCGGTTGACACCGGAAGGGCGGGGTCTCTGGGTGCCGGCCTGGGAGCTGAGCGGTCCGGGGGCCGTCGAGCGCGTGGTGGAGACGGCGGTCGCCCACGGCTTCAACGAGCTGTTCCTCCAGGTTCGCTACCGCGGTGATGCCCTCTACCAGCCGAACCGCCACGACACCACCTTTCCCAACCCCGAGCCGCGCTCGGCCTACCTCGCCCGGGCCCCGGCGGGTTACGATCCCCTGGAGCATGCTCTGGAGCTCTGTCGCGCCTCCGGGCTGCGTCTCCACGCCTGGGTGGTTTGCTTCGAGATCACCGGCGGCCGCGTCCCCGCTTCCCCCGCCCACGTCGTCAACCGGCATCCCGAGTGGCTGGCCTACGGCCGTGACGGCCGTCCGATGGCCGTCGGACATCGGGCCTGGCTCGATCCCGGCGTTGCGGCGGTGCGCGACTACACCGCCGATGTGTTGGGCGATCTGGCGGCCAACTACGCCGTCGACGGCCTGCACCTGGACTACGTCCGTTACGAGAGCCCGCGCACCGGCTTCAACCCCCTGGCTCTGGAGGAGTTCACCCGGGAGACGGGTTTCACTTCACCGTCGGCCGCACCCGCCGTCTGGGCGGACTGGCGCCGGGAACAGATCACCCGCTTCGTCGCCGCGGTCGCCCGCCGCCTCGGGGAGTTGCGTCCGGAAATGCTTCTCTCCGCTGCCGTCTACGCCGAACGCGATACCACGGCCCGCGACGAGGTCAGCCAGGACTGGGGTCGCTGGCTGCGTGCCGGTTACCTGGACCTGCTGGTGACGATGAGCTACTTCACCGACGAGGCGATGATCGCTCGCCAGCTAGAGCGGGCCGTCGAGTGCGCCGACGGTTCCCTGGTCTACGCCGGTCTGCTGCTGCGCGAGCTGCACGACGAACGTCGCTTCATCCCGCCGGGGGAGCTGCGCGTTTACTACGACGCCGTCCGCCTGCGAGGCGCCGACGGCATGGCCCTGTTCAGCTACTCGGACCTGCGTGAGTATCAGGCCGTCGGTCTGGAGCCCGGTGAGCTCTTCGACGGCGCCGCGGCGGCGCCCCTACCCGCCGCATCCGCCGGACAATTCGGCTCGATTACGCCCGGCGCAGATTGAAGGTAAAACACCGCAGGCCCGACAGTTGAAAGCGTTATCAGCGCCTTCTCAACGACATTTCAAGACAACGCAGCAAGGAGCGCACCGATGGTTTTAAGCTTACCACGCCCGGCGGTTAGCCTGACGTTGCTCCTCGGCCTCGCCGTTCTGACGGGCTGCGAGGGCGGCACCGGCTCAGGTGACGGTGACGGTGACGATGGTGGTGACGGCGGCACCGGCCACGGTCTGGCCTGGGCTCTGGACAAGGCCGATCCCATCCGCGACGCCGAGATGCCCGACGCCCTGCTGCACATCATTTTCGCCAACGCGCTCGACGGCGACGGTCAGCTGACCGACGATGCCGAGGCCTTCTGGCACTTCACCTATGTCGATAGCGAAACCGCCGATGAGCTCAACGGTCTCGACGTCACCGTTTACTGCAACGGACTGACGACGAACAGCTTCAATACCTATGAGCTGACTATACCGCTGCCCGCCTACACGACGGCCTACGGCTGGATCGAGGCCGCCGACGCCGCCCTGCCCGACGAGGTGTCCATCAACGAGCGTCAACTGCTGGTGGTGCCCAACTATCTCGCCGAATGGTTCGAAGTCTCCGACAACCTGGCCTACGTCCTCTACCGGGGTGGGGATGACGAGGGATATGATTACCTCGTCGCCGTCGATGCCGACAGCGGGACGGTCAACAACGTCTTCGACGGCGCCCAACTTCAGTTCCTCCTCGACCTGATCGATGATTGGTTCCCCGAGGCGGGCTGAGCCACCCGGCGGCCCCGTCACGGTTTTTGCAGGCCGCGGTTGCCTTCGGGCAACCGCGGCGCAAAAACACGCGCCGGGGCCTGGAGGTGCCCGGCGGTCTTCGTGGGTATCCGGGGACGTTGATTAACAATGACAAGCGGCGGGGAGAGTTCCCCGCCGCTTGTTGAAAAGAGTTGCTGAAGGTCTAGTCCCAGTAGCCTGTCTGTTCGTAGCGCAGGGCCTCGGCGCCGCACTCGGGGCAGCTGAAGTGTTGCCCTTCGGGGTTGTCGACCAGTTCGAGGTTCAGGGCCTCGCCGTGGAAGCCCTCCTCGAGCTCGACCCAGCGTGGCAGCTCGCCTTCGCCGGTCAGCTCCTCGAGGACCTCGGGGGGATCGAAGGCGGCGTGGACCTCGGCGACGAGGTCGAAGTTGGTCTCGGTGAACTCCTGGATCTCGCGGTGGTTATTGTTGATGTTGACGCCGATCTCATCGGCGGCCTTGAGGGCCAGCAGGAAGTCGACCTCGTAGACCAGGCCGCTCTCCGGGTCGCGGTAGAGCAGGTGCAGCCAACCGGGCAGCATCCCGGAGCCGTAGAAGTATTCCGCCGGTTCGTAGCCGCATTCAGCGCAGCGGCCCTGGATAATCTCACCCGCCGCGGCGGGTAGTATCAGGGCGATCAGCAGCAGGGGTATTAACTTGCGCATCGGACCTCCATGGTGGTAGTTGGCGCGGGGCTCAGTCCCAATTGCCGTGCATGAAGAAATGCAGGGAGCGCGAGCCGCAGGCCGGGCAGGCGAAGGTTTTGTCCGCGTCCCAAACCCTTTCCAGCAGGATCATCTCCGGCAAGAGGCGGGTCTCCGGGCGCTCCGAGGCGATCTCGGCACCCCGGGGCCGGTTATCCATGTTCAGCCGTTCCGGCGGCGTCCAGCTGTCGAAGAAGGGCCGGTACTGCTCGTGGTGTTCGTTGACGACGTCCCAGATGGCCGTCGAGGTGCGGATTTGGCTGAAGTCGTAATCGATCAGCTCGCCGAACTCGTAGGACAGGTCGAACTCGACGCTGACCACCATCCTCCACCCGGGCACCGAGTATAGGGCGTAGACGGAGAAGGGATCCTCGAGGCCCCGGCCGTGCCAGAGGTTTTCTTCGCTGTAGCCGCAGGAATCGCACTCGGCGCGGTAGATGCCACCGGCGAAAGCGCCGAGGGTGGTGATGAGCAGCAGAGTTATCGTCTTGCGCGGCATCTTGCTCCTCGTTCGTGATCAGTCCCACCAACCGACCTGTTCGAAGACGAAGTCGCCATCTCCACAGTCGGGACAGGGGTGGGTGCCGTCGAGGGGCTCTTCTACGTGGGTCCACTCCAGCGCGTTGGTTGAGGCACCCTCGCCGAGCATCACCCAGTCCGGCAGGACGTCCTCGACGGTCAGCCCGCCCAGGACCAGCGGGGCGGAGAAATCCTCCTCCAGGGCGAGAATCTCCTCGAGGTGCTCCTGCTTGTAGGCCGACCAGTCCCGTTCGGCGGTAATGTCCAGACCGGTCGCGGCGGCGTGCTGCAACACGAAACTGAAGTGAACGGTGTGGTAGGCGCCGCTGTGGGGGTCGCGATACAGCAGGGTCAAGCCGCCGGGGTCCATCCCCCGGCCCCAGACGAGGTCTTCGACGGTGCAGCCTCAGTCGGCGCAGCTCCCCTGGATGATCGCCCCCGCCGTGACCGCGGCGGCGGTCGCCAACATCAGCACGAGCAGTTTACGCACTGCGAAACCTCCTAATCCCAGACACCGCTCTGGGTGAATTCCAGGCCGCGCCGACCGCAGCGCGGGCAGGCGGCGTGGTCCAGGTCCTGGACGCGGTTCAGCTCCGGGGTTTCCAGCGTCAACGGTGCGCCGTCCACGGTCACCAGCAGCCCGTCGGGTTTGGTGCCCACGGTCAGGAGCGGCGGCGGCTCCCAGCTCCCCATGACCTCCTCGTAGGTCGCGTAATTGGCGTTGAACAGCTCCCAGAACTCGTTGGAGTAACTGTCGGGAGCCTCGACGCCCAGGGCGGCGAAGAACAGCGGCGCGGCGTCGAAACCGACGCTGACCAGGCGCTCGGCGGCGGGATCCTCGTAGACGGCGTAGCTGAACAGGGGGTTCATCCCGCCGCCGACGAACAGGGCCGGTTCCTCGTAGCCGCAGCGAGCGCACTCGACGTGGTAGACGATCCCGGCGCCGGTGGCCGCGACGAGGGCCAACATGATCGGCAGAGCCCAACGCATCGTGTTTCCTTTCGACTACTTTGGTCTCGATAATCGGGTAGCTTAACCAAGCATAGCCCAAGCCGGCCGAGATAACCATTCCAGCGGCGCCGGCTCAGTCCCGGCGGCGCAGCTCCTGGAGGATCTGTTCGTACCGGTAATCCGGTGTCCGTTCGTAGAGCGTGGTGAGCCGTTCCATCGCCAGCCGGCGGTGCTCATTGTTCCCGCTGATCTTCCAGCGGTGGTAGCTCAACAGGGCGAGCCGCTGGGGATCATCGTACTCCTCCAGCAGGGCGGCGAGGGCCGCCAAACCGGCGGCGGTGTCGCGCCGGGCCAGCAGCCTGGCCCGCAGCACCTCGGCGTCGTAGATCGCGTCGGGGAACTTGACCCGCTCGGCCATCCGCAGCCCGTCTTCGGCCAGGCCCTCGGCGGTGGTGTAATCCCCGCTGCCGTAGACGCACTCGGCCTCGAGAACGCGAAAGACCGCTATGAAGAGGGCGTTCTGGAGCTCTTCGGCCAACCGCTGTCCTTCCTTGGTGAGCTTCAGCGCGGCGGCGAAATCCCCGGCATGCTTATAGGTGTCGGCTTTGTTATAGATCGCGACGGTAACCTGGGAGATATCGCCGATTTGTCGGGCGATATCGATCTGCTGTTCGATCAGTTCGATCGCGCCGGCGAAAGCGCCGCGCATCCGGTAGAGCTGTCCCATATTGCCGTAGATCACGGCGATTTTACGCTTGACACCCTGCTTGCGGCAGATAGCGAGGGCGTCGCGAAAAAAGTCGTCGGCCTTGTCGTAGTGCCCCATATTCATGTGGACGATCCCCATATTGCCCAGCAAGGAGGATTGATCCTCCAGGCTGCCGGATTCCAGCAGGATGTCCGCCGTCTTCTCGTACCAGTACAGGGCTTGCTCATATTTGGAGAACAGGCTGTTGAGCGACCCCAGAGCCATCCTGCAGGAGGCCAGCTCGGCCTGGTGAGCCGGATTGCTCCGGGCGATTTCCAGGGCGGTCGTCAGGTTTTCCTCGGACAAATCGTACTGTCCCCTATCGGTGTAGATATGGCCGATGGTTCTGTAGACATTGCTCAACAGCAGTTTGTCATCCAGACTGGTGGCCAGCTCCACGGCCCTGTTGAGGTGGTTCAGCGATTGTTCGGCATCGCCCAGATAGTGGTTCACCAGACCTTTCCTGTTCAGAATGCGCGTCATCAGGGCTTTATCGCCCAATTCCTCGACCAGCGCCAGGCACTCATCCAGTTTGCCCCGCTGCTCCTCCCAGCGGCCCACCCGGTTGAGGACGTCGGCCATCTTGTTCAGCAACTCATAGCGCTCCCACGGTGTGCTGATATGCTCCAGGGCGGTCTCGTAGAGGCCGAGGCTCTCCTCGTTCATGTACTCGACCTTGGCGAAATCCGCCGCCTTGATCAGATACTCGCGCGCCTTGGCGCTGCGTTCGGCCTGATGGTAATGGTAGGCGATGTCGGCGTAGCGGTTCTTATCGTCCCCGTGCAACTGCTCCAGGGTCTCGCCGACGAGGCCGTGGAGGGTGCGCAGCCGGCGGAAGAGCTGCATCTCGTAGGCCGCCTCGCGCAGCAGGGCGTGCTTGAACAGGTAGAGCAGCTCGCCGACCAGGGACCAGATCGCCGCGTCCTCGCCCTGTTGCAGCAGAGGTTTGACCGCCGCTCGGGTGACCCGCTTCGAGATCGCGGTGACCACTCCGGCCAGAACCTCGGCCTCGAACTCCCGCCCCAGCACCGCGGCGACCTGGACCAGTTCCCGCAGGTTGAGCGACAGGCGGTCGATGCGGGCGATCAGCATCGGGCGCAGGCTGTCGGGAACCGCCGCGGTGTCGCTGACCAGGGTGTAACGCTCCCCGTCGCGCTTCAGTAGCTCGTTCTCCTTCAGGTACAGGGCCAACTGCTCGAGGTAGAAGGGATTGCCCGCCGCACGGTCGTTGACGAAGTCTCTGAGCTCGTCATCGGCGGGCCCGCCCAGTTTGTCGGCCAGCAGTTCGTCGTTGCCGCCGGCGGGCAGGGGGCCGAGTTCGAGTTCTGCGACGACGGCCTGCGCCGGGGTCTCGAGGCGGGGTTTGTCCCCGTCGTCCCGGTAGCGGCTGAGCAGGAGCAGGGTCAGGGGATAGGCCGCCGCGGCCTGGAGCAGGGCCTGATAGATGACCGCCGATTCCTCGTCCAGCCACTGCAGATCGTCCTGGGTGACGACCAGGGGCTGTAGCAGGCTCTGGGCCAGGAAGAAGCTGACCACGGCGGTGACCGTGTTCTCCGAGCGCCCGCTGGGGTTGAGCTGCTCGTAGAGGGAGCCCTCCCGGTAGAGGCCGATCAGGGCCGCCAGCAGAGACTCCGTCCGCTCCAACTCGGCGATCAGCTCGCCCGAGCGCTCGTCCGACGCGGCCGACAGCTGCTCGAGCATCCGCTTCCAGCGCCGCTGGAAGCGGGCGGTGTTGACCGCCGCCGTCTCGTTCTCCCGGTAGCCGAAATAGTTCTTGAAGAGAGCCGTGAAGGGATTCTTGCTCTTCTGCAGGATCTCGTCGGCCTGCAGCTCCAGCAGGCCGAACCGCGTGCCGAGGCGCCGCGAAACCTCGTGGACCAGGCGGGACTTGCCGATGCCCGGGTTGCCGTAGATGTAGAGCACCGCGGGCCGTTCGTCGCCACTCGAACCCTCGATGAACTCCCGGACCCGCCGCAGCTCCGCCGCGCGCCCGAGGAAACGCCCCGCGAAGAAGCGGCTCTCCACTTTACGGGTCGCTTTGCCGATACTCAGAACCTCGACGGGGCGTTCGAGCCCCTTGAGCCGCTCGCTGGAGCGCTCATCGATCTGGTAATCCGGCGTCAGGCTCCGGCCGACGTTGCCATCAACCAGCAGTTCGCCCCAGTCCGCCCGCTGCATCAACCGGGCCGCCAGGTTGACCGCGTCGCCCAGGGCGGTGTACTGGCAGCGCTTCGTCGAGCCGACGAAACCGGCGAATACCGTGTCCCGGGAAACGCCGACCCGGGACTCGTCGCCGAAGCGCTCGAGCAGCTCGGCGGCGAAGTCCAGCGCCCGCTTGACGTTGTTCTCGTGGGAGCGCGGAGCGCCGAAGAAGCACGACAGGTGCGGCCCCTTGTCGTCGACGATGAAGCCGTTGAAATAGCCGCCGTACTCGCGGCACAGCGGCAGCACCGTCCGGGCGACCTCGTCCAGGTTGGCGAAGCTGACCTCACGGCGCAGGGCGGAGAAGACACTGACCACGTCGCGGAACTCATCGCGCAGCCCGGGGAGCAGGGCCTCCGGCGAGGTGAAGGGGGCTACGAGACGCTTGCTCAGGCGGCGCAGACGCCTTCCACGGCCGCCGCCTTCAGCGTTGCCTGACAAATCCGCTGTTGCGTCGTCGACGGTGGGGAAGCCGTCGGTGGTAACGATCTCTCCGGGCCGGCAGACGCTGTTCAACGCCGCGCAACCGCTCAGGCCCGGCCCGGCGAAGTAGTAGCTCTTGGCCTCGCCGGCTCCCAGGACGCCCCACTCGATCCGACCGTAGGACAGGCCCAGCTTGGCCAGCACCTCACGCCTCACGGCCGCCCCCTTCCGGCGCCGGTTGCGACGGTCCAGCTTGTCCCGGATCGCAACGGCCGTCCGTACGGCTCGGGCGCAAACCCGCCGCCGCGAGACGTCACCTTGCGGGAAGAGGGCGATCAGCGAATCTCCGGCGAAGCCGGTGACGAAGCCCCCGCCGTCGTAGATGGTGGCGATCGTAGGCGTCAGCACACCCTTGAGCAGCAGCGACAGCTCCTCGGCCCCCGCCCGCCCCCTGGCCTGCAGCTCCCGGGTGATCCGGGTGAAGTCGACGATATCGAAGAACAGGGCCGCCGCGGAGAAAGCGCCGCTGTGACCGTCCCGCCCATCCTGTTCCCGTTCATCCTGTTCGATGATGAAGCGCGGCACGATATTGATCCGGGACATCGAGGCGGCCTTTCCGAAGCGGCTCGGACGCGGCGCAATCCGCCGGCCGAAGAGCACGGGTCGAGGTATTCTCGATAACGTATCCATAATATAACCGCCGGGCAAGTCTTTTCAACCGTTTTCACCGCGGCGGCACACGCTGATCCGGCGATGACAGAAGCGGACGCCCGCGGGCGTCCGCTCGTTGCTCGTTTAAGCCTCCGGCTAGAGTGTCGGCTGGCCCGGCTTCCAGTCCACCGGGCAGGCCTCGCCCGTCTGGTAGGCCGAGATCAGCCGCAGCGTCTCCTCCACCGAACGGGCCACCTTGGGCTCGGTGACCATGATCGCCCGCACCTTGCCCTCGGGGTCGATGATGTAGGTCCCCCGGGTCGAGACGCCCGAATCCTCGAGGAAGGTCCCGTAGAGCCGCGAGATGGTCCCGTCACGGTCGGTGAAGTGCGGGTAGGGCAGGTTGCCCAGATCGCCCTTCTGCCACTCCTTGTGCTTCTCCAACTCGTCCGTCGAGCCGGCGACGAAGACCGCACCCAGCTCCTCCAGCCGGGCCCTGTTATCGCGGAAGGCCTTTAGCTCCGTCGGGCAGACCGGGCTGAAGTCCGCCGGATAAAAGAACAAAATGACCCATTTGCCGCGGTGCTCGGACAGCTTGAAATCCGCTTCTGAGCCGTTGACGAGGGCCTTGGTGGTGAAGTCCGGGGCCTGGGTGCCGATCGGTAATAGAGACATCTCCCCTCCCTGGGGTTGGTTTTTGTGGCGTCTCCTATTGAGACGTTATAACGATAGCATAAATATGCGCAGGTTTCAATACTTTTCGCCCGGGGAACCACCGCCGCTGCTCGAAAATGTCGCCGTCGGAGTAGTAACCGGTGTACTGGATGGGGTTCGAGAAGGAACCGGGACAGACCGGATGCAGGCTGTCGGGACGCCCGAAGGCCTCGTAATGACCCGTCCAGAGGAGCTGCTGACCCACCTTGAGGGGATCGCCGTAGGGGACGTTCAGCACGGGCTCGGCGAGTACGGCGTAGGTCGAACCGAATAACTGCCAAGCGAAATATGAGATGGTCTGATGATTACTGAGCTGGCAACGGCCTTATTGGTAGCCTGAATCCGGCTGCGGCACCGCCGCTGATCCCGCAGGTGCCAGCCGAGTTCGACGGAACCCCAGTCGCGGTGATCGTAATCGATCGTGGTCACCACGCCGTTGGCGTCGTTGACGTACTCCCGCGAGAGCTCGTAGGGCCATCGTCTCAGAGGTCAGATCGGACCTTAATAGTATAGACCGGAACAGGACGGAAGGCAACGGGTAATTGCGGGGGCCGGGGATAAAGGACCAACGGGGGCGTGCCGCCCCGGCGGATCGTGAAAGGTCGTCTATCGATTGGTGGTACGTTAGCCGCGCCTTGAATGCAGCCCCGGCCCGGCGCGGGTTTTTGCCCGCAGACCTCCCGGCTGGGGAGGTCTGCGGAATGCAAAAACCGTGACGGGCCGGGGCTCAGTCAGTGGGCGACTGGCGGCGGCAGAGGGCGCAGTCGTGCCCGCCGGGCTCGTCGGCGGGGATCAGCTCCAGGGTGGCGTGCATGACGTCGTAGTCGCGTTGCAGCTCGGCGGAGAGGTTGCGCCGCAGCCCGGCGGCCTCGTCGATGGTCAGTGCACCGTCGACGCGCAACTGGGCGGTCAGCACATTCATGCCCTTGGTGACGCTCCACAGGTGCAGATCGACGACCTCGATGACGCAGGGGCGGTCGGCGAGGAGCCGACGAACGGCGGCGGGATCGACCCCCCGGGGTGTGCCCTGGAGCAGGATGTGGACGCTCTCGCGCAGCAGGCCCCAGCTCCAGACCAGGATCACCCCGGCGATCAGCAGGGACAGCAGGGGGTCGAGGAGCCAGAAGCCGGTGTAGCGCATCACCAACCCGCCGACGACGACGGCCACGGAGCTGCCCAGGTCGCCCATCAGGTGGACGAGGGCGCTCTTGATGTTCAGGTCGTCGCGCCCGGCGCGCCACAGCAGCAGGGCGGTGGCGGCGTTGACCAGCAGGCCGACGCCGGCGACGATCAGCATCTCGCCGGTGCGCACCGCACCGGGATCGATCAGGCCCTCGACGGCCTCGTAGACGATGAAGGCCACCACGGCCAGGACGGTCAGGCCGTTGATCAGGGCGGCCAGGACCTCGCCGCGGTAGTAGCCGAAGCTCTTGCCCTCGCTGACTGGGCGGTCGGCCCAGCGCAGGGCCAGGTAGCTGACGCCGAGGGCGAACAGGTGGGTGAACATGTGCCCGGCGTCGGAGAGCAGGGCCAGCGAGCCGGACCACAACCCGCCGATGATCTCGGCGATCATCGTCACCCCGGTCAGCAGGATGGCCCAGCGCAGTCGTCCGCGCTCGAAGCGGCGGTAGCCGTGATCGTGACCGTGACCGTGACCGTGACCGTGATCGTGGGCGTCGGGCTTGGGGTGGTGATGCTTGACCATGGTTTAGAACAACCGGCAGAGCAGTTCGAGCAGGCCGCCGGCGTCGTGGGCGGCGAGGACCAGGTCCAGGGCCAGCAGGGCGCCGAGGATCAGCACGGCGTTGAGGATCGTCGGGCGCTCGTTGCGCAGGGCGTCGCCCAGGCGGAACTCGCGGCCGCTCTGGACAGGATAGGGCCGCAGGCGGGGGATCAAGCGGCGTACGGCGGCGGCGTAGGGGTCGTAGTCGGCGCCGAACTCGGCCCGCAGAAAGCCCTCCTCGTAGCGCACGATCAGGTAGTAGTAGACCAGGTAGAGCAGTGGCTGGACGGCGATCAGCGGCCACCAGGCGCCCACGGTCACCGTACCGAGGACGATGATAGCGTTGGCCAGGTACAGTGGGTTGCGCACGTAGGCGAAGGGACCTTTGGTGCAGAGGAGCTTGGCGCGCAGGTCCCGGGCCCGGGTGGCCCCGCCGGCGTAACCCACGGCCCAGATGCGGATCAGTTCGCCGAGGACGACGAGGGGAACGCCGACGGCCCAGCTCCAGCCCACGGGCTCGGCGAACAGCAGCAGCAGCAGGACGAAGGGCACGGGGATCCAGCTACGCAGCTTGAACAAGACCCGGCCGACGCGCACGGTGGCAGGGGCGTTCTCGGGGACCTCGTCGGCAATGCGGGTCTGATGGTTAGTCATGCGTAAACCTAACTGGAACGTGTGAACGGGGCCGGCCGGACCGGACGCTCGGCGGGGTTACGGCCTAGTCGTTCCGGCGCACCAGCCCCAGCGGGGTCATCTGCAGCTCCTGGCCCAGCGGGTTGTCAGCGATGGCCAGCGATAACCAGTGCTCGTCGACGCCCGCGGTCTTGCCCAGCACGTCGACGTCGCCGTAGTCGTTGGCGTCGATAATCGCCGTCTCGATCCCGCCGAGGGCCGCGGATATCCGCTCACAGGTCCACTTGGGGAAGGCCGGGCCGTAGATGATGACGTTGATGTAGCGCTCGAAGGTCCCGACCCGGGTGCCGTCGATCTGGGCCACCTGGGGTCCGGCGATGCGGTAGAAGTCGCCGCGGTGGCCGAGGGTCCGGGTCACGGCGCCGACGGCGGCGGCCAGCAGGATCCGCGGCAGCCCCACCAGGTCGATGGCCGCCTGCATCTTGACCGGCAGCCCCACCGCCCCGATGCCCCAGGGCGCCTTGCTGACCCGGGCCGCGAGGAAGCGGGCCCAGAAGCCCTCTTCGATGTCGGCGAAGTTGCGCGTGCGGCCCTGGGTGACGGCGACGATCTTCTCGCTGACCACCAACACGTCGCCGGGGCGCGGCCCCGCCGGCGGGACGTAGCGCTGGCAGACCTCGACGATCTCGTCGCGCTCGGTGATCAGGTGGGTTTTGATCGGCAGGGTGCGGACGGTGCGGGTGTAGGGATTGTTGCGCTTGCGTTGGGCGTCGGGGCGCTCGGCCACCAGCTTGGTGCGGCGCTTCTGCTCGCGGTACCACTCCTTCTTCGTCGAGCGGTAGACCTTGTAGTCCGCGGTATCCGGGGAGCTGGTCTCCTCGACGAAATCGGTCTCGCGCTTCCAGAATTGCCACCACTTGCGCTGCTCGGCCAAGACGCCCTCCACGGGTTGCTCGTCGGTTGCGATTAGGGAAGTATACCCGGGCGGGGCGGAGGGGTCAAACGGCGGGGACGATGAGGGGGTCTCGACGCTACGACAGGTATTGCGACAGGGCGGGATGCGTGTGCACCCCGCCCGCTATCGCAAGCCCCGTAGGGCGGGGATTCCATCCCCGCCGTTTATCGGGCAATGTTGTATCCATCCCAACACCTATCCGCGGCGGACCTTAACCGCATACCCCGTAGGGCGGGGACTCTGTCCCCGCCGTTTACACTAGCCCAGGTAACCGTCGCCATGACAGGTACTACAAACACCGCATGTACAATAGGGGCAAGGAACACCTGGAGACGAAGGAGGTGGAGCCTGTCCAGAGCCATTACAATGCTTGCACTTACTAGACCCCCCACAGTCGGGACACGTGCTTCGCATTGTATCCATTTTTCTCCTTTTCTTAAAACCTTTGTCTATTAATAATAGTGAATAGAGTTCATATAATCATCAGGCAAGACAGTTAATTTATATAGGGATTATCACCTAATTATGAACAAGCGCGAAGTCTGCTTCTGAGAATGTATAGCGCGTTTTCGGCGTCGCGATGGTTGAATCTGAACTCCATCTCCCTGATAAACAGCCTGAAGTTACGTTTAAAGCCACCGTGATAGTCTTTAAGCGGCGCTTGGCGTAGCCCCGGACCAACTAGATGCCGTTTATGCTTATCCCGCCGTTGGTGAAATCCTGTTGGAGGTCGATGCGCCTGTGGTGGAAGCCTTTGAGTGCGAGCTTGTTATAGGCTTTCCAGCCGTCGGAGTAGACGATCGAGTCCAGCTCGACGTTCTCCAAAATGGCGCCCAGCAGGTGCTTCTCGCCGCAGTTGAACGGTAGGCTGACGCGGACCTCGCCACCCCGCTCGAGCAGCCCGAAGACGGGGATCTTGCCGCCGGCGCCCCGGCCTCGCTTTCCTTTACGATGGCCGCCGAAGTAGGCCCCATCGACTTCTATGTGCTTGTCGAATGTGCC
>WJLX01000012.1 GCA_014728225.1 Candidatus Coatesbacteria bacterium
CACAGCGCCTTCTTCACTGTCGAGGGCACCCCCAACAGCCCCGTCCACCCCGCCTCCTGGGGGGCGATCAAAGCCCTGGATTAGCACCTCAGCCAAACCCGCGATAACCAAACCGGACGGGCCGACCCGTCCGGTTTGCTCCACGGCGCAGGCGGCGGCGCGGTTGTTGCCCGCGGTCTCCCGAAAAGGGAGACCGCGGTGAGCAAGAACCGTGACGCCGCCGGCCTAACGGTGGTAGTACGCCTAGGGCAGCTTGACCGTCACCTGCAGAGCGCTGGTCTGGGAAAGCTGGACCTCGGTGATCTCGTCCTCGTCGTAGCGCAGCTTGAGCCCGGCGCTGAGCTCCAGCCAACCCGTCAGTGAGACGCCCAGGCTGTTGACCCAGTCGACGTCCATCACCGTCAGCTCGTCGAAGGGGGCGAAGATGTCGAGCTGGGAATCGAAGCTGACGATCTCGTTGACGGCCAACTGCCAGTGGCTGGTGAAGAAGGCGCCGCCCTCGATCTTCGCGGTCTCGACCTCGGTCGTTTCCGGATCGTCGGACCAGACGGTGTACTCGTCGGTCAGGGTCTCCTTGAGACCGAAGGACAGCCGGGTGCTCCACCACTCGAACCACTTGCTCTCCACCCCGGCGGACTGGCTCATGTAGAGCGGATCGGCGAAGGCCGAGACCGCCACCGGCGGCTCTGTCTCATAGTCGTAGCCCGGGGCGAACTGGGTAGTCAGGGTGGCCTCGGCGAACAGCCGCGCCAGGGGCGAGAGGGCGTAACCGGAGCGGGTGGCGAAGTCGATGCTGTCCGCCGAGGTGCGGAAGTCCTCGTCGCCCTGCTTGGTCTGGGCGAAGGCCAGGCTGAGTTCGCTGTTCCAGAAGAACTCGCCGGGCTCGTAGTCCAGGGTACCCTCGAGGCCGGAGGTATAGGCCAGGGAGTTCTCGCCGCCGGCGGCCCAGTTGCTGAAGGAGGCCTGGGAGAGACCGGCGCTGAGATGCAGGCTGTAGCTCCAGGGACCGTTCGCTTTCTCGGCGGGCTCTTCCTGGGCGGCCAGGGGGACGACCAGGGCGAGGAGTATCAACAGGCACAGGGTGGAATGCATGGTTTCCTTTCCGTTGTAACGACGGCTGCGCTGCGGGTGATTCGTGATCACGGGACCGCCCCGTAGACCTTCCACCGGTCCGGCTCAACCGAGCGACAGTTCGTAGACGTACATCCAGTTGAAGCCCTCCTCGCCGCGCAGGCCGGCGGCCAGGAAGGTTTTTTCCAACGGCAAAGGCACCGGGGTCCAGAGGTCGGCCCCGGGATGCAGGTGGCGGATCAGCCGTCCCAGGGCCTGGACGAAGGCCGCGTCGAAGGCCGCCGGCTCGCCGCTGACGGCGCTGAGATAGAGGTGATCGGGACGGGGATCGCCGGCGTAGAGCGGCGCCGCGGCGCGCAGGCCCCGCGGTCCCCGCCGGACCAGGATCGGTCGTCCACCCAGGGCTTCCCGCAGGCGCTGCGCCGTGGCCGCGGGCAGCACCCAGCCCCGGGACAACAGTCCGGCGTAGTGCTCGCGACAGCCGGCCAGCAGGAAATCGAGCACCCCGGGCTCGTCGATGTCGACGAGGGCCAGATCGTCGGTTCCGGCGGTGACTGCGGCGCGGTTTTCCAATGGTTTTTCCCGAGAGTAAGGATAGCCCGCGAAGGGTAAAACGAGCACCTTGCGGAAGCCGCTGCCGGCGGCGAAACCGACGGAACGGTTGCTGTCCGCCGTCGACCAGCGGGCCATACCGTGTCCCAGCCGGTGCAGCTCGGCCATGGTGAACTCGTGGAGCCGTCGACCCAGCCCCAGACCCCACTGCTGCGGGTCGACGCGCAGTCCCTCGAGCCACCATTCGTCGTCGGCCAGGCGACGCACCCGGCTGACGCCGACCAGGCGGTCCCGCAACTCGGCGACGTAGACGCCGCCTTCGGCGATCCGGCGATCGATGGAGACAACGAGGTAGTCGTGACCCTCCCAGATGGTGCGGACCATTTGCCGAATCGGCTCGGCGTCGGCCGGCCGGGCGGGACGAAAGCTGAGCTCGTCGAAGTCTGCCAAGGAACCTCCCCTAGCCCGCGAGCGTTATCCAAATACTAGACAACTATAGCATATCCACGCCCGGACGAGCGGACCTGGCAATCCGCCGCTCGACGGTCTATACTTGAGCAATCGATAACCACCGAGGCGGTGCGGTAATGGAAGACAAACCCCAAGGCCTGGAGCGCGACTTCAACGGTTTGGAGCCTGTGCGCTGCCCGTACTGCGGCCGGCGCTCCTACCCCACCCGGCCCCAGCCCCGGGTACGCTGCGCCTGGTGCGGTCGCGGGTTCCAGGTCCGCCTCGAGGGCGAGGACCCCTGGTACGAGCAGGCCGTCAAGGACCTCAATCGCGCCTTGGCCATCAAGACCGACCTCTTCCTGGCCTATCACAACCTCGGCCTGGCCTACAGCGAGATCGGCCAGTACGAGCAGGCGATCACCGTCTTCGAGAAGGAACTCAAGCTCAGCCCCGATGACGCCGACACCTATTTTTTACTGGGGATGGCCTACGCCGGGGCGACTACCCAGTACAAGCGGGCCATCGCCAACCTGGAGCGCTACCTCGAGCTGCGTCCCGAGGCCACGGAGCGGGAGGAGATCCGCCGCCTGATCGCCCGGCTGGCCAAACTGGAGCAGGAGAACGGCGGCAACGGTCGGCACTGACCAACCCACTGACCAACCACGGACCAGCGGCGGAAAAAGACGAGCCCCCGGGGGCTCGATTGCTTTTCCGCAGGATTGATGCTGAACCGTAGTTTAGTCGGAGCGACGCCGGCGGAACTTTGAAAAAGGGTTGCGGAACCTAGTCCGCCACACCGCCTTTCCCCGCCGGAACCGGCACGGTTTTTGCATCTCGGCGACCGTTACGACCGATTGATAACGGTCGGCCTCCGCAAAAACCGTGCCGGTTCCGGCGGGAGTCCTATCAACTCGCGCTGCGTCGGCGAGGCCTGTTTTTCAAAGTTCCGCCGGCTAACCGTTTTTGACGGTGATGTTGAAGGTTCGTTCGCCGACCTTGACGCGGACTTTGACCCGTTCGCTTTCGGGGTTGACGCGAATGTTGAGTCCGTCGGAGTCGCCGTCGACGGAGGCCTGCCAGGTGACCCGGGTGGCGGTGGCTTCGAGGACGCGGTCGTCCTCGCCGGCGGCGTAGTCGCCGCCCTTTTCGAAGCCGAGTTCGTAGTCGGCCAGCAGGGTGCCCTCGCCCTCGATGATCTCGGCGGAGCCGTCGAAGCCCTCGAAGGGCGGGTTGTCGTAGCGGTCGAGGTTGCCCCAGCGGATTTTGATGGTTCGGCCGTCGTCGTGAAGCCAGGCGTTGGCGCGGTTGTGATCGCCGACGGCGCTGATCAGGATCACCCGTTCGAAGTCGCCGGCGGTGACTCGGACCCGGGCGTCGCCGCCCCGGGGTTCGACGTGGACGTTGAGGCCGTCGCCGTCGGCGGGGCGAACGGAAGCCTCCCAGCGGACGACGTCGGGGCCGTCTTCGAGGATGCGGTCGTTGGAGCCGCTGGAGTAGGAGCCGTCGCTTTCCCAGGAGTGGGTGTCGGTGACAGAGAGCTCGGCCCGACCGACGACGACGGTCACCTCGCCGTCGAAGGTTTCGAAGGGTGTGCTGGGGAAGGCATCGAGATTGCCCCAGCGAATCTTGACGGTCCGGTTGTCGTCGTGGAGCCAGGCGTTGGCGCGGTTGGGTCCGACCTCGCCCTCCTCGGGCGGTCCGCCCATGGTCCAGTTGGTCACCGAGCGGGTCAGCGAGCGTTCGTGCATTCCGTTGAGATCTACGACGAATTCGCCCAGCCAATCGCCCAGATGCAGGTGAACGATCTCTTCACCGGTGACCGTAATCCCGAAGGTCAGTCCGTCGGTGTCGTTCTGCGAGCTGGCGCGCCAACTGAGGTAATCGGGGCCTTTGTCGACGACGGCGTCGTCGCCGCCGGAGTCATAATCGCCGCCGGAGTCCAGCAGCTCATGGTTGATGACCGTGCAGGGGCTTTGCTCGGGGTCGAGGAAGCCGTCGAAATAGTTCAGTCCAACCCCGGGTCGGTTGTCGAGGTTGCCCCACTCGAGTTCGAAGACCAGCTGGGCGCGCTCGTCGTTGATCTCGCGCCGGGAGACCTGTTCGAGGCGCAGGACGTTGCCGGCGGAATCGAGTTGCAGGCTGGCGGCTCCCTGGGCGGCGGCGGGTACTCCCGTGGCGGCGTAGAGGGTAACGAGCAGCCAGGCTGGCGGACGGCTTTTCATCAAGTTCATCATAGTCGATAGCGACAGGCTTGGCAAGCTGGAGACCGCGTCTCCTGTTCGTTTCCATCCTCTTGCGGCTCGTTGTTCAGGGCGCGTCGATGGCCGGTCCGTCGGGGTTCCAGACCGAGGTCGATTCCTGCAGGGAGTCTTCGACGAGGTTGCCGGCGGCGATTTTGAACTCGCCGTGCCAATCGCCGACCTTGATATGGACGACGGTGTCGCGATTGGTGATCACGCGGACGGTTAGGCCGTCGGTCTTGCCGACGGTGCTGGCCCGCCAGCGGACGTAGGCCGGGCCGTCGTGGGTAACTTTGTCGTCGAGACCGTTCTCGTACTTGCCGCCGTGGTCGAACATCCGCACATCCACCACCCGGCATTCGCCGTGCTCGGGAGCGACGAAGCCGTTGAATTTCTGGAAACCGACTCCGTCGACGCCTTCGAGGTTGCCCCATTCCAGGAAGATATTGACGGCGCGGCGTCCGCCTTCGAGTTCGGCGGTGGCGCGTTGTTCCACTTTGAGCATGTTGCCGCTTTCATCGACCCGGATGGTCATCGCAACGGCGGATACCGCCAGCAGCAGCGTAAAGACGAGTAGGATTCTGCCACGCATCTTTTCCTCCTTGATGGTGAAGGTGGGTTGGAACGACATTAGTAAATTATAGCGGGTGCTGGATTAGTTTGCAGAGGTGTTTGCGGGGTTTTCGGGCCGGTTTGTCATTTCCGCTCGCGGATCACCGGTCCGGGGTTGCCTGGTAAGCGGAACGCCTTTGCCGTATTGCACCGGGCCGTCACATTTCTTGCACTTGCAACGAACCCTTGGTCGGGTTCGTTGCGCAAGAAATGCGCCGGCCCTCGCTTGTTGCCGGATGGCGGGCGTCCGGCGAGATGCGCGACGGGCGAGGGGGAGCTCATCGCCCCGGCGGGTATCAGCAGTGTAAGACGTGCTGCTGTGCGGGCGGGTTTATTAGACCCGCCCGCGAACTACCATTGGTAATGCCCTGCTGGCGGGCAGACCCTGGCGTGGGCCGCCGTGGATCAGGGTTGGGGGCGGTTCGCCGTTAAGGGGTGACCGGCTGGCTCGCAGAGCCCGCCCGACAGGGCTATCGGGTTGCGGCCGGGGCCAGAGGAGTCAGCCCACGCTTCGTCCTGGGTGGTTGATCCGTTCCTTTCTCACCCCGGCCCGTGAACGATCTTCCTCCCCGGCGGAGAGGGAAACCGATCCGGTGGGTCAACGGCTGATCACAAACCGTCGGGTCGCCCCTGAACCTTCTCCCGCCAGTCGGGCGAGGTAGACGCCCGGTTGGTATTGTTCCACATCGAGGAGGAGGGTGTGACGACCGGGGGTCGCCTCCAGGGTTTCCGTAGTTATCCGGCGGCCGGTGAGATCATAGATAGTCAGCGTCGCTGAGGCGCAGCCCTCGGGCAGGGTGTAGCTGAGCGTCAGGGCGTCGGCGGCCGGGCTGGGATAGGGCTCGTGAAGGGTCAGCCGCTGCGTCTGCGGTGGCGCGACGACGGCCTCCGTCGGGCCGTAGCGCTCGACCGCGCCCGCGTCCCCGGTGATCTCCAGCCAGTAGGAGTAAGCCTCGCCGGGGGTGACGCCCCGGTCCAGCCAGCGGGTGGTTCGCCCGTCGAGGGCACCCGAGACGGCGATGGGATTCTCCCGGCCCCGCAGGACGCGAAGGCCGGCGGGGGGCTCGCCCTCGACGGCCCAGTCGACCAGGACGCCGTCCCCGCCGGGCGCCGCGCTCAGCTCGACCGCGCCGACGGGGAAGTCCTCGAGGGGGTCGGCCAGGGCGGCGGTGTAACCTACCGCGGCGCGCAGGACGTCGGTGCCGAAGGGCCAGTAATCCTCGTAGTTGGCCAGCAGGTCCGTGGTGGAATGGTAATGCGGGTTCTCGTCGTAATCGTTCTCGATCAGCAACAGGGCGGGGTAGCCGTTGTCCCAGAACGGCGAGTGGTCGCTCCACTCGAAGGCGGGGTCGTAGCTGGTGGCGACGTTCAGGTCCGGGACGTACTCGGCGGCGAAGGTCTCCAGCCCCGTGGCCAGATCGCTGGATTGGCCGTCGTAGGGCACCCAGACGGTGTAGCCCTCCAGGCCGTCCCACAACACCATGTCGACGTTGATCACGCCCTGGATGTCGTCGCCGGCGGCGTAGGCCTGGTCGGCGTAGTAGGTGCTGCCGCACAGCCCCTGCTCCTCGGCGCCGAAGCAGATGTAGCGCAGGGTGGCGTCGAATTCATACTGGGAGAGGACGCGGGCGGCCTCGAGTACGGCGGCGGCGCCGCTGCCGTTGTCGTCGGCCCCGGGGGCGTCGTCCTCGCTGTTCCAGGGATAACCCGCCGTCGAGTCCAGGTGGCCGCAGATGATGTAGATCTCCTCCGGCGTGACCTGCCCCGGCTGCTCGGCGATGACGTTGTAGCAGGTGAAGGTGCTGCCGTACCAGGGGTCGGCGGTGAAGGTCTGAATCTCTCCGTCCAGGCCCAAACCGTCCAGATAGTCCTCGGCGTAGAGGCAGGACTGGTAATACTGATCGTGCCGGGCGCTGCGGGTGACGAAGTCCTCCAGCTCCTGGATGACGTCCTTGATCTCGTCCTCGCTGACGGCGTCGACGATCTCGCTCAACTCCTGGTCGTCGGACCACGCCGGTGACGGACCGCCCGAGCTTTCGACCATGCGCGCCGGCGAGGCCGTTCGCAGGGGCAGGACGCCGTGGAGACCCTCGAGGTTGAAGCCCGGCGGCAGCTCGCCGTTCCAGCGCACCAGATAGAGCTGGTCCCGCCGCCAGACGACCACGCCCAGTTCGGCCGCTTTGCCCACCGCGGCCGGATCGTTGACCAGAACACGCAGGTACTCCCGGGTCTCGGCGTCACGGTCCAGGACGACGGCGTCGGGCGTCGCCTCGCCGAGGCAGACCGCGTAGTCGGCGCCCCGAAGAACGATCCGGGCGTCCGCGGGCGGAACGTCGCCCTCGTACAGCACCAGATCGGCGGCGCCGCCAGCGACGGCGAGCAACAGCAGAAACAACAAAGAAATCAAGGAAATCGCTCGGCGGATCGACATACGAACTCCATCGCGTTGGTGGTCGAAGGGCGGGCGGTTGATACCGGAGCAGCGCCCGAGAGACCGTTGACGAAACGGCTGCGCGGTCGGGCTCGTCGCGGTCGGAACCGGCACGGTTTTTGCGGAGGCCGACCGTTAACGTCGGCCGTAACGGTCGCCGAGATGCAAAAACCGTGCCGGTTCCGACCGCCGTGGCGTTGTCGGGTGTCGGCGCGGCGGGCCTTGCGTCAACGGTCTCTCGGGCGGCGGAGCGGGACGGCTCACTCGACCTGGTAGAGTTCGAGGTTGACGAAGCTGGCGAAGCCGCGGCGGACCTTGAGGTTGGTCATCGGCTGCAGGGTGCGCAGCTCGGTGGGGTCTTCCTCGCCGAGGAGGGCCCGGGCTTCCAGGAGGTAGTAGGTTCCGGGCGCCACCCCGACGAGCTGGAACTCGCCGATGTAGTTGCTGGTGGTGGTCTTGTAGGGGCGGCTCTCCTCGTATTCCTCCCGGGTGCGGTAGACCGCCACCGTGGCTCCCGGGACGGCGGTGCCCCGGATCAGCACCCGACCGACGACGACGCCGGTGGTCTGGGGGTCCATCTCGATGGTGTCGGAGCGGCCGTAGCGTCCGCCGTCGAGGGTGGGGATGCGCAGGGAGTTGAAGATCGAGATCAATTCGCGCAGGTGGGCGTGGAACTCGTCGGCGGGCAGGCTGGCCTGCATGGTGTAGCCGACGCTGTTGCGCAGCAGGTAGCAGACGACGTGCCTGGTCGTTACGGTGGTTGCGCTGACGGGATCGGTGACGCCGTCATCGTAGACGGCCAGGTAGGGTTCGCCGCTGGCCAGTTCCCGCAGCAGTTCGGCCATCTCGTCCAGCTCTTCCTGATCCGCGGCGCTTTCAGCCTCGGCGGCGCGGACCTCCGGGGTCTTGTAGGGCACGCCCGTGGTCTGCTGGAGGGCTATCAGCCCTTCCATCACCGTCATATCCTCGATGATCACCTCACCGGCGTCGGGGTCGTCGTCGGCGGGTTCGTCGCTAGGCGTTTCCGGCGCGGGTGTCGGCTGCTCGCTCTCGGGGGGCGTTTCCGGGTACGCTTCAGGATCGAGGCCCTCCTCGGGCAGCGCCTCGTCGTCGAGCTCGCCGACGAGGGGTTCGGCGCTGTATTCGATCGGCCGGGGCAGCAGTTCGGGCTCCCGGCCCTCCCAGGCCTCGATCAGGGCCTGGACGCTGGTTTCGGCGCCGCGAACGCCGTAGCTGTTGCGGGCCAGCTTGCGATGGTCCGACGGGGTGTCGAGGGAGTCCATCACGTCGACGTAGACGCGGAAGCCGACGCGGCCGTCGGGGCTCTGCAGCAGGACCAGGGCGGCGCCGACGTTCTTTTCCACGCTCCAGCCCGCCGGGGCGGTGACCTGGAAGCCGTAGTCGGTGTTTGAGTAGGTCTGGCCGGTGATCGAGGTGCGGGCCGTCGCCGGGGCGAGGATACCCCAGGCCAGCAGCGCGGCGGCGGTCAGGCTCCAGAACGGTCGGCGCAGGTGTTTCATCGCGTCCATTATAGCACCCCGGACGCCCGGGTCAATGCCGTCGTTGATGCCCCTTGCAGTACCGGCCTCCAATCGGCTATGCTATTAGCCGTCCAGGGTCGATTCTACCGCGAGTCCCCGGGAGGGCGACTTTGCCGCTGTTCATGTTCACCGACATCCAGGGTTCGACCCGGCTGTGGGAGAAGCACGGCCGGGCGATGGCCGAGATTCTCGAGCGCCACGACCGCCTGGTGGAGCAGACCGTCACCGAGTTCGGCGGGCGGATCCTCAAGCATCTGGGTGACGGCTTCTTTATCATCTTCAACGAAGGCGGCGATCCCCTGGGCTGCGCCCTGAGCCTGCAGCGGCGGATCGGCGCGGCGGACTGGAAACCCGTCGGCGATCTGCGGGTGCGCACGGCCCTGCACGCCGGCGAAGCCGAGCGCCTCGGCGAGGACTATTTCGGTCCGGTGATCAACCGTACGGCCCGGCTCTGCGACGCCGGCTGGGGCGGTCAGATCCTGCTCTCCCCCAGCGCCGCCGACTACGGACCCCTGCCCGAAGGGGCCGAACTGGTCGAGCTGGGCTCGCACCAGTTGCGCGACCTGGACCGGCCCCAGGAGATCCTGGCCCTCGACCACCCCGAGCTCCCCCTGCGCAGCTTTCCCGAGCTGCGCACGATGAGCGCCCGACCCAACAACCTGCCGCCCCAGTCGACCCCCTTCGTCGGCCGCGTCGAGGAGCGCCACGAACTGCACCGGCTCCTCGATAAGGAAGGCGCCCGCCTGCTGACGATCACCGGCCCCGGCGGGATGGGCAAGACCCGTCTGGCCCTCCAGGTGGCCGCCGAGCGGCTCGACCGCTACGACGACGGCGTCTACTTCGTCCCCCTGGCGCCGCTGGCCGACGTCGAGCAACTGGTCCCCGCCGTCGCCGAAGCTTTGTCGTACAGCTTTTCGCCCGGCTCGGAGCCCCAGGAGCAGCTGCTCAACTATCTCGAGGGCAAGCGCCTGCTGCTGGTCCTCGACAACTTCGAGCACCTGACTGCCGGGGTCGAGCTGGTGGCCGATATCAACGAGCGCGCCCCGTCGATTAACGTGCTGGCCACGAGCCGGACCCGCCTCAACCTGCGGGGCGAGCAGCTCTACACCATCGCCGGCCTGCAATTCCCCCGGCACTGGGAGCCCGCGCCCGAGGATCATTACAGCGCCCTGCACCTGTTCCTGGAGAGCGCCCGGCGTCTGGAGCCCGACTTCGTCATCACCCCGGACAACGTGCGCCAGGTTATCCGCGTCTGCAGCCTGGTCGGTGGGATGCCCTTGGGGATCGAGCTGGCGGCCAGTTGGGTGCGCACCCTGGAGCCCGCCGAGATCGTCGAGGAACTCGAGAGCGGGTTGGACTTCCTCGACACCGAGCTGCGCGATCTGCCCGAACGCCACCGCAGCCTCCTCGGGGTGGTCGACTACTCCTGGCGCCTGCTGAGCGAAGGGGAGCGGACCGTCTTCAGCTCGCTGGCCGTCTTCCGCGGCGGTTGCGACCGCGCCGCCGCCAAGGCCGTCCTCGGCGTCGGCCCCCGGGAGCTGATGAAGCTGGTGGATAAGTCCCTGCTGGAACGGGGCAGCGACAAACGCTATCGGATGCACGAAGTGGTGCGCGTCTTCGCCGAGGAGAAACTGGCGGCGGAACCCGAGCGACGGGAGAAGCTGCGCCTGGCCCATGTCGAGTACTTCAACGAGTTCCTGCAGCGGCGGCGCAAGGGTCTCAGCCGGGAAGAGGGCGCCGCTCTGCAGGAGTGCCGCCGCGAAGCCGACAATCTCAACGCCGCCTACGGTTACGCCCTGAACACCGGCGATCGCGAGCTGCTCGCCGATTATCTCGAGGTCTTCTCCGCCTACATCAACGCGACCTACCGCCACCGCGAGCACCTGGAGCTCAGTCGCCGGGGCCTGGAGGTCCTGCCGCGACGGGACGATCGCGCCGACGGTCTGCTGCTGGCCGCCCAGGCCTCCTCCCTGGCCTCCCTGGGGCGCTACAAGGAGTCGATCGATTACGCCCGGCGCTCCTACGAGATCTTCGAGAAACTCGACGACGTCAGCAACGCCTACTACGTCATCTACCGCCTCGGCGCGGCCTACTTCCGCACCTTTCAGATCGACAAGGCCCGCGAATACTTCATCAAGGCCCTCGAACTGGCTCGACGGCTGGACAGGCCCATGAGTCTGGCCAGCGCGCTGCTGGCCATCGGCGATATCGAGAACGCCAGCGGCAACCTGCACCAGGGGCTCGAGTACTGCAACGAGGCTCTGGAGATCAACCGCCGCGAGGGCCGCCGGACCGGCGTGGTCAACTGCCTGATCACCGTGGCCGACATCTACAACCACCTGGGCGACCTGCGCACCGCCTACGAGCATCACGCCGAGGCCGTGCGCATCGCCGACGAAATCACCTACCTCCACGGCAGCGCCCTGGGGCGTTCGGCCCTCAGCGAGGTCGGTAACAAATTGCACCGGGGGCGCGTCAACCTCATCACGGCGCGGCGCTCCCTGGAGTTGTTCCAGGAGATCGGCGATGTCTACTGGCAGAACAACGCCCGCAGCGAGCTGGGCATCGCGCTGACCGACGAGGGCCAATACGACGAGGGTCGCAGAATGCTCGATTCGGCGTTGAGCAGCTATCACGAAGAACGCGTCTCTCCGCTGATCGCCTACGTCGAGAGGTATCTGGGTCGACTCGAACTCTTCAACGACGATCCCCACGCCGCCCTCGCCCACTTCACCCGCAGCCTCGAGCATTACTCGCTGAAAGAGTACTGGAGGCCCAGGCTGCAGGTGGAACTCTACCAGGTCTGGGCCCGTCTCGCCGCCGGAGACAACCGGCGAACGCTCGCCGAGCTGGAGAGTATCGCCGCCGATTTCCACCGCTGCCTGAGCGGCGAAACCGATGAAAGCGGCGGCGTCATCGGGATCGGCCTGCACACCCTGCGGGGGCTGTCGCTGCGCTCGAGCGGCGCGGACCCGGCTGCAGAGCTTGACGAGGCCCGCCGCCTGCAGATCGCCGAGGAGAACGGTGAAGTCGACGATTGCGGCCTGCTGCTGGGGCTGGAGTTGTCGAGGGTCCTGCCCATGGACCCCGCCGCCCGGCTGATCGCCCGGCTGGCCGACGACGAGCGCACTCCGCGCTATTTCGCCCTCCAAGCCGCCGAGCTGCGCCGGGAACGCGGCATGCCCGTCGTCAAGCTCGAAGCCCCCGAGGACTACAACCGGGGCTACCAGGCGCTGCTGGCGGAGCTCGCCCGGCCCTGAGCCGTCCCGCGGCCCGCCCCGCCCATCCCCGCTCCCCCGGGGAGCGGTTCGGGGCGGGTAACACACGCCTTACGGCCGTCTACCCAGGCCCCGGCGCGGTTATTGCGCAACGCCCCCCGCTGCGGGGGGCGTTGCCGCGCAAGAACCGTGACGGGGCCGGCGGGCGGCCCGGGGTGGAGCGGGCGGGTTTGCCCCGGGGTGGGCGGGGTAGTACAATCGGCATCATGCTGGAGTTGCGCGACGTCAGTCTGGAACGGGCCTGCGGCCTGGGCGGACCCTTCATCCGCCGGAAGCGCTTCACCGTCGCGGCGGGGCTGAATTGGCGCCTGCCGGAGCGGGGTTTGGCGCTGATTCGGGGTCCGGCGGGCTGCGGCAAGACCAGCCTGTTGCTGCTGCTGGCGGGCGCGCTCAAACCGGCCGCCGGTGAGTTGTTTATCGACGGTCGGCCGACGCGGCGCCGGGGTGGGCGTCGCCGCCGTCGGCTGTTCGCCGGAAACCTCTATCTGGGGCCGGAACCCGCGGCCTGGCAGTTGGAGGAGCGGGTGGGGGAGCTGTCCGACGAAGCCCGGGCTTGGGCCGCGGAGCTGACGGGGCTTTATCACGACGATGCAACGCGGCTGGGTGAGCTGTGCCGCTGGGGGCGGCTGGCTCTGGCCCTGGGGGCGCGGCTGGCTCTGCGGCCCCGGGCGCTGCTGCTGGATGATCCCGCTGCCGGATTGGACCCGGGCCGGATCGACGATTTGGTGGGGGCGATAAAAAAAGCGGCCGCCGATCGTTTGGTGGTCGCGGCTGCGGCGGAACCGGGCTCGCTAGGTGCGGCCGCCGGGTTGACTTTGGTACTCGCTCAGTCGTCGCCGGGGCACTCCTCGAGCCGGGCGGCGAACTCGTAGACAGCGTTGAGTTGACTCTCGGTCTGGATCGAGCCCGGGCGCAGGCGACGGACGTAATCGACGGCCTCCTCGGCATCCCAGCCCCGGCTGATCAGATAGGCGGCGATGACGGTGCCGGTCCGTCCCAGACCCATGTAGCAGTGGACGAGGATCGCCTCGCCGGCCCGGCGGGCCTCCTCGATGACCGCCACGGCGCGACGCAGCTCGGCGATGCTCGGGGCGGTGAAGTCGACGATCGGCAGGTGTTCGATGCGGCTGAAGGGTAGTTTGCCCAGCCCGACGCCCAGGGGTACCTCGGTCAGGGTCAGCAGGCGGCGGATACCGAGCTGCCTCAGGGCCTCCAGCTCGCGCCGCAGCCCCGTATAGGTGCCCGGCTTGCCCATGGCGGCCAGTTCACCCTCAATGTACCAGGTCAGATCGGGCAGGTCGGAGTGGGTGTTGGAGTCGCTCAAGGTTTTCACCTTTCGGCATTACCGTATCGTATTGCCATCGAATTGCCGCTGAGTCGCGAACTGCTTCTTATCCATGACTGCAACGAAAGTCTGCAACGAGATTAACTCATTCTGACAAGAAATGTCAAAAACCCCCGAAAATAACGGGGATTTACGACGCGCTGCCGCTGTGGAGCCTACTTGTCCTCGAGGTCGCTGATGGCGTTGTCTTCGTCGACGTAGACGACGCGCAGGTTGTAATCCTCTAGCTCATCGTCGTCGAGGAGGCGGTAGGCCAGGATGATTACCTGATCGCCGACCTGGGCCAGGCGGGCCGCCGCCCCGCGGATACTGACCGTGCCCGAGCCGCGCTCCGCGTCGATCAGATAGGTCTCGAAGCGGTCGCCGGAATCGATGTTGAAGACGTGCAGCAGCTCACCGGGCAGGAAGCCGGCCGCCTCGTAGAGGTCGGGATCCAGGGCGATCGAGCCCTCGTAGTCCAGCTCGGTTTCGCTGACGTTGGCGCGGTGGATCTTGCCTGTGACCATCCGGCGCAGAGCCATGGGACGGCCTCCTCGGTAGCGGTGGCGCTCAATGAGGTTTGACCAGGCGAAGTATAGTCCGCTACACTCGGAGTGTCAAGGCGGACCCCGCGGGGTCGAAAAGGAAGGGAAGGCCGATGGAACCTGCCATTACACTGATCACGGGCTGTTCGTCGGGCATCGGCTTGGAGACGGCGCTGCTGGCCGCCCGGCGGGGCCACCGGGTCTACGCCACCATGCGTAACCTGGACAAGCGCGGCCCCCTGCTGGAACGGGCCGCGGCGGAGAAGCTGGAACTCGAGCTGCTGCGGCTGGACGTCACCGAACCGCAGAGCATCCGCGCCGCCGCCGCCGAGCTCGAAGGGCGCGAGGGCCGGCTGACCAATCTGGTCAACAACGCCGGCTTCAGCTACTTCGGCATCCTCGAACACTTCTCCGACGCCGAGATCCGCGACCAGTTCGACACCAACGTTTTCGGGGTCCTGCGGACGACCCGGGCGCTGCTGCCGCTGATGCGTCGCGATAAATCACCCCGGCGGACCCTGGTCAACGTCTCCTCGCTCACCGGTCGCGTCGTCTATCCGCTGATGGGGCTCTACGCGGCGACCAAGTTCGCCGTCATCGCCCTGACCGAAGAGTGGCGCCACGAGCTGCGACCCTTCGGCATCCGCGCCGTCAGCGTCGAGCCCGGCGCCATCGACACCAACTTCGGCCGCGGCTCCCTCAAGCATCCGGCGGCCTACGACGGCGCCTCGCCCTACCGCGCCGTCGTCGAGACCGTCGAGAAACGCTTCGCCGCGATGACCACGGCCGAGGGGGGCTCACCGGTCACCGCCGCCCGGACGATCCTGCGGGCGATCGAGGCCCGCAAGCCCACTCTGCACTGGAGCTGCGGACCCAAATCCAAGCTCGCCACCTTCGCCCTGCGCTGCGCACCCTACAGCTTCGTCGAGTGGTCGATGCGGCGGGACGCCGGTCTGAACAAAAAAGGAAAAACCCCGGAAAATGATTGACGGAGCACTAGAAAACCATCACCTTGTCCGCCGTCGAGATGGCGTCGACGGCATCGTCCAGCCCGGCCACGGTGACGAAGTCCAGCAGGTCCTCCTCGCCGAGGTCGCGCTCACCCATCTCCGTCCGGCAGGCGAAGATCTCCGCTTTGTCCAGCACGGCCAGCATCTGTTGGGGATTGTAACCCAGGCCCTTCTCGACGTTATAGAGCCCTTCGGCGTATTGCGGTCCGCTGCGGGCGCAATAGACGCCGTCGGACATCAGAAAGACCGTCAAGTGCACCGTGGGCAGGCGCATCATCCGCCGCGCCAGGCGCAATCCCGCCCGGGCGACGTCGTTGCCGAAGGGCGGGTGGGTGATCACCAAGACCAGTTCCATTCAACCTTCCAGGCTCGGGATCGAAGCGCTGCGGCTCTCGATCCCGCTTGAGCCGGTTATACGGTCCAGCAACGAAGACGATAAAGAAGAACGGCTAGAGGGTCAGCACCTTGTCCGCGGTCGCCGTCTCTTCGTTGAGAATATCCATCGTACCCTTCTGGATGCCCTCGAGCATGTCGCCGTCCTGTAAGCCCCGCTCGCCCATGCAGGTACCGCAGGCGTAGATCGTCGCCTTCTCCAGGATCAGCGAGACCAGTTGCGGCGCGCTGAACGTCTGGGCCTCCAGCTCGCCGTAGGAGCCGTTGGCGTACTCCGCTCTCTTGCAGGCGCAGTAGACCGCTTCCGCCATCAGAAAGATCGACAGCTCCACGCCGGGCTCCTTGAGCAAGCGGCGGGCGATCCGCAGGGCGCTGCGGGTGGTTTCGTTGCCGTAGGGCGGGTTGGTGCAGATGATGAAGACGCGCATGGAGACTCCTCGCAGATTGAAGATTAGCTAACGTCGACCCGGGCGATTATATTACCCACGGCGGTTTTTTGCCAGTCCGCCGACCGGAGTGCCGAAAAACAGCCGCCGGCGCCCCGGTCTACACCCGGCCGCGCCGGAACTGGCACGGTTTTTGCATCTCGGCGAGTTCAACCAATCGGCGGGCGGTGGCGCCTCCGCAAAAACCGTGCCAGTTCCGGCGCCGGCGCTTTCCACGGCGCCGGGGCGGGGCGGCGGCTTGGGCGGGCTGTTTTTCGGCACTCCGGCCCCGGCGGGCCGTTCTGATCGGCTGGCAGGCGGAGCCCATGACCAACGAGTTGCAATTCGAGTTATCGACCGTCGACGGCGCCGCCCGTCGCGGTCGTTACGCGGTGTGCGGGCGCACCGTCGAGACGCCGGCCTTCATGCCCGTGGCCACCCAGGCCACGGTCAAGACGCTGGATTCGGCGGACCTGGAGTGTTTGGGCGCCCAGCAGCTCGTCTGCAACACCTATCATCTCTGGCAGCGGCCGGGGCCGGAGCTGGTCGCCGAAGCCGGCGGTCTGCGCGGCCTGATGGCCCTGGCGGAGGATGGTCCGGCGCTGCTGACGGATTCGGGCGGCTTCCAGGTCTTCAGCCTTTCCGGGCGCAAGGGTCGCGGCGTCACCCTGCCCGGTGAGACGGCGAGGGACAAGGGCGAGGGCTGGGGGCCCCTGGACGGCGAGAACGCCGTGTCCGAAGGCGGTGGCGCCCCCGAGACCGAGCCGTCGATCGTCAGGCGGCTGGACCGCGAGGGCGTCGTCTTCGCCTCGCCGCTGGACGGCAAGCGCTACCGGCTGACCCCGGAACGTTCCGTCGAGGTTCAGCATCGACTGGGCACGGACATCGTCATGGTCCTCGACGAGTGCACCCCCTATCCGGCGACGCCGGAGGAGGTGGGGCGCTCCCTCGAGCTGACCCACCATTGGGAGGAGCGCTCCCTGGTGCGGCACCGGGAGCTCAACGCCGCCGCTGGGACCCGACGGGCCTGTTTCGCCATCGTCCAGGGCGGGATGTACCCGGAGCTGCGCGCCCGCTCGGCGGCGTTCCTCGCCGGGCTGGAGGCCGACGGCTACGCCCTGGGCGGGCTGTCCGTCGGCGAGCCCAAGTCGATCTATCGCCGGGTGCTGGAGGCGTCGGTCGAGCTGCTGCCCGTCGACAAGCCGCGCTACGTCATGGGGGTGGGCACCCCGGCGGACATCGTTCACGCCGTCGGCCGCGGCGTGGACCTCTTCGACTGCGTCCTGCCGACACGCAACGCCCGCAACGGCCAGCTCTTCACCTGGGCCGGCCGGCTCAACCTGCGCAACGCCCGTTTCAAGAGCGATCAGGGTCCACCGGACCCGCAGTGCGGTTGTCCGGTCTGCCGTCGCTACAGCCGAGCCTACCTCTCCCACCTGATCCGGGCCGGCGAGTTCCTGGCCCTGCGCCTGGTGACCTACCACAACCTGCACTTCTACCTGGAACTGATGCGTCGGCTGCGCCAGGCGATCGAGAACGGCGGCACGGCCGCCCTCGCCGAGCGCATCGCCGAGGCCTATCCCGAGTGAAGGCGCCGATGACCAGCGACGATTACCGAAGCGCCCTGCGCTTCTTCCCCGCCGAACCGGGTCAACAGGTCCCCCGGGCCCACTTGCTGAGCCGTCGGGGCGAGCTGCGCTGCGGCGACTGCTGGGCCGCTGTGCTCTGGGGCGACGAACTCTGCCTGGGGGGCGATCCTTTCGGCAGTCCGGTGGATCCCGGTCGGCTGCAGGATCAGGTCGAGGTCGACATCCGCCTGTCCTGCGAGGTTCCGGCCCGCTCGCGGATCACCGCGCCGGCGGGGGAGCCGGCGGCGTTGGGCGCCCTGCCCGGGGCCGATTGGCGGGGCTTCTGCTACACCCCCGCCGTCTGGACCCCCCTGTTGCGCGCCCGTTTCGCCGAGGTCCAGGCCTGGACCCGGGTCGGTTTCGTCGGCGCCGCCCCCTACCCCACCCCGGAACACCCCGTGCGACCGTTGGAGCCCGGCGACGAGGCGGAGCTGGTCGAATTCGGCCAACCCTGGCTGTGGAAGTACCACGGCTCGGCCGCCGGCTTGATCACTGCGGGCCGGGCCCGGGTCACCCTGGCGGACGGCCGTCCCCGGGCCGCGGCCGCTGTCTTCGCCGCCGACGACGCCTACGCCGAGTTGGCCGTGGTCACCCACCCCGGCTTCCGCCGGCGGGGTCTGGGTCGGGCCGCCGCCGTCGCCCTGGCCGCCGCCGTCGCCGCCGAGGGCCTGACACCCTATTGGGAGACCGGCGCCGACAACGTCGGCAGCGTGGCCATCCCCCTCTCCCTGGGCTGGGAGCAGGTCAAGCTGACGCCGATGTACACTATCAACCGCCGCCCGCCGCTGGACTGACGACGACGCCCGCCGGGCCGGCGAGCAATGAAACGGGCGGGTCTGAGGACCCGCCCCGCGTCCAACCGTCCGCCCATTTAACCCCCTCCCGCTCCCCGCCGAGGAGGAAACTAGATTTGGGATTATCACCTGATTATGACCAAGCGCGAAGTCTGCTCCCGAGGTGGTTTAGCGCGTTTTCGGCGTCTCGATGGTTGAAGCTGAACGACCTTTCACGGATAAAGAGTCTGCCGTTACGCTTGAAGCCGTCGTGGTAGGCTTTTTGGCGGCGCTTGGCGTGGTCCCGGAAGTCTCGAGGCCGTTGATATGCACCTTGCCGTTGACCAAGGTCTTGTCATGGTTGATGCGTTTATGGTGAAAGCCGTTGAGCGACAGTTTCTTATTGGCCTTCCAGTCGTCGGAATAGACGATCATGTCCAGCGCGGCCTGGCGAGCGGCGGCGCGGCGCCGGCGCGTTGCGACGCCCCGGGGACGACGCTTGAACAATTTGCCGCAACGCTTGCGCCGATACCGCCCGTCGGCGCAGCGGTAGTTGCAGCTGGGACGGTTGACGCGCCGCTCCCGCAACCCGCTCTTCCCCGTCACATTGCCCCCTCGTCAGTGGCGGGATGACAGACCCGTTCACACCACGGGAAGAACCCAACTGCAATAGCTGATGTTCACCTTCCGTGATGATCCCCTAGATTTACCCCGACCCATGCCGCTGCTTCCCGCACGGGCGACCGCCTCCGGTCGCCCGTGCTCGATCCGGCACCGACGAGGGCCGGCGCGTGTTTTTGCGCCGCCGGACCGGACGGGTCCGGCGGCGTTGCAAAAACCGTGACGGCCCGGCGCAGCGGCGACAATGGTTAAAAAACGACAACGGGTCGGCCCGCGCCGACCCGCTGCAACAATAACCCGTCGATCGCCCTAGCCGAAGCTCAGCACGACCTGGATCTTGTCCAGGATCATCAGTACGCCCAGGGCCACCAGTAGCAGACCGCCGATGATCTCGACGACCTTCATATGCTTCTTGACCTTCTCGAAGAAGTTCAGGGCGGCGTCGATGGCCAGGGCCGTCAGGATGAAGGGAATGCCGATGCCGATGCCGAAGGCGGCCAGCAGGATCACCGCCCCCCAGACGTTGGCCTGCAGGGCCATACCGATGATCCCACCCAGAAAGCCGCTGGTGCAGGCGCTGAAGGCGAAAGCGAAGGTCAGACCCATCAGGAAGCTGCCCACCAGGGTGCCGCTCTTACCTTTGAAGCTGCCGCCGCCGCCGATATAGTTGAGCACGGGGATGTTGACGAAGCCGGTCATGTGCAGGCCGAAGAGGACGACGATGTGCCCCAGCACCATGAAGAAGATCCGGCGGAAGGGGCTGCCCGGCGCCATGTTGACGCCGATCAGGCCGAAGACCGCGCCCAGCAGGATGTAGACCACCAGGATGCCGAGGAAGAAGAACAGGGCGTTGAAGAACATCTTGCGCAGGTTGGCCCGCTTGCGCTTCTTCTTCTCCTCGGGGGGCAGGGCGTCCAGCTCCTCGCCCTTGAGCTGGCCCAGGGAGAGGCCGGTCATGTAGCTGATGTAGGCCGGGATCAGCGGCAGCACGCAGGGGGTGAAGAAGGTCACCAGACCCATCAGGATGGCGGTCAAGAAGCCGCCGAAGGAGAACTCCGGTGTACCGTCGACGGCGGCGAAGGCCCCCGTTGGCAGCACCAGCAGCAGGATCACGGCGACGAACAGCAGGCGGCGCTTGGACACGTGAACACCTCCGAGGCGATTTAGCAAAAACGAATGCGTTATCTTACCCCAGCGGCGGGGTGGATTGCAAGGTTGCTAATATCGTCCTTCCGGGCCTTCGGGTTCGGTCTCCAGCGGCGGCGGACCCGCGGCCTGGTCGACCACGGACAGGGTCAGGGCGCCGGTCTCCCGGGCCCGCTCGTCCCGGGCCAGCCCCGGCACCCATAACGGTCCGGCGGCGTCGGCGATCACGGGGACGTGCTCGCGCTCCCAGGCCGGCACCCGGCTTTCGGAGAGGATCTTTTTCAGCTTTTTGGTGCCGACGCCGGACAGGCGCAGGGCGTCGCCGTCGATCCGGCTGCGCAGCGTCAGAGGCAGATCGGCGGTTTCGACGCTCAGGTGACCCAGAGAGCCCGTCATGGGTTTGTTCGACAGCTCGACCAGGTATGAACCCCACTCCCAGCGGCCGGGATCGTCCAGTTCCAGGGGCGCCGGCGGTTTGGGCAGCCGCTTCGGCCCCAGGCAGATCTTGTGCCAACTGCGGCGCAGGCGCAGGCTCTTGGGCAGATCGACGGCGGCCTGCTCGTTAGCGCCGCGGACGAGATCGGCCATCTCGACCAGGTGGGCGCTGGTCAGGTGGCCGCGCCAGCCGACGACGGCGGCCCAGACGGCGCGCAGCGTCTCGAACAGCAGGGCCTCGTGGATCTCGATCAGGCGCTGGATGCCGTAGACCTCACCCCAGGGGCCGGTGCCCAGGTAGGTCTCGGCGGCGAGTTCGTCGCCGCGGCGGCGCAGGAAGTCTCGCTGGCGCGCCAGGATGCCCGAGGCCCGGGCGATGTTGTGCAGCACCTCCGGATTGACCTGGGCCAGCAGCGGCAGGACCTGGTGACGGATCAGGTTGCGGGCGATGGCTTTGTCCCGGTTGGAGGGGTCCTCGATCCAGCCCACCCCCCGGCTGCGCAGGTAGGCCCGCAGGCGGCGGTGGCGCAGGTTGAGGAAAGGCCGCCAGAGCTCGCCGTCGTCGACGACCATCCCGGCCAGGCCGTCCAGACCCGCCCCCCGGGTCAGGTTGACGATCAGGGTCTCGACCTGGTCCTCGAGGGTGTGCCCGAGGGTGATACGCCGGAAGCCCTCGCCGCGGCACAGCTCGCGCAGGAAGGTGTAGCGGGCCTCGCGGGCGGCGGCCTCGCCGCCGGAGCGGTCGGCATCCTTCCAGCGCCGCAGGTAGCTCTTGACGCCCAGCTCATCGCAGAGCTCGAGAACCCGGGAGGCGTCGGTGGTCGAGTCGGAGCGCAGCCGGTGATCGAAGTGGGCCACGGCCAACTCGAGGTCCAGTTCGGCCTCGACCAGGGCGCGCAGCAGGGCGGTGGAGTCGGCGCCGCCGGAAACGGCCACCAGCACCGGCGTACCCGGCGGCGGCGCCGAGTCGGTCAAGGCCTGGGCCAGGGGAGCAAAGGTTTCCTCGGGTGGAGTCCCTGTCTGACGGGCGGGGGGGGTCATCGACCTCCTGCTGCTATTTACGGGTCGGGGCTTTGGGGTGCATCACGGCGCAGGGGATGATCATCTCGGGCATCGAGACGCCGCCGTGCTGGAAGGCGCCGGCGTAGTAGCGTCGCTGCTCGTGCTGACGGTAGGAGTAGACGAAGTTGTAGTCCTCGAGGGCGATCAGGTAGTTCTTGCCGATGCGCTCGGCGGGCAGGCGCCATTCGCCCGGACGGTCGATCAGCAGGGCGCCCTCGCCCTCGTAGCGCAGGTTCTGGCCGAACCACAACCGCAGGCCCTTGCTGGTGCGCTTGTCACAGTAGGCGATCACGGCCCGGCGGGTCTGGATGCTGCCGTGATCGGTGGTGATGACCACGGTGCAGTCGCGGCGGGCCAGCTCCTTGAGCCCGGCCAGCAGCTTCGAGTGGGCGAACCACGAGGCGGCCACGCTGCGGAAGCTCTGCGGCGTGTTGCTCATCTCGCTCAGGACGTCGAAGTAGGCCCGCTCGTGAGTCAGCACGTCGACGAAGTTGATCACCAGGGCGTAGAGGGTGGGATCACGCCAGCCGCGGAACAGCTCGGCGATATCGGCGTCGGCGCTGGTGCCGCGGGCCTTCTTGTAGCGCGGCCGTCGGGGCGGCTGGACGCCGTGGCGCTCCAGGCAGGCCCGCATCAGCTCGGCCTCGAACTTGTTCAGGCTGGCGTCCTCTTCGGAACGCTCGATCCACCAGTCGGGATACCGCTCGGCGATCTGGGCCGGGAAGAGGCCGGAGAAGATGGCGTTGCGGGCGTAGTTGGTGCTGGTGGGGATGATCGAGAAGTAGGGGAAGTCGTCGATCAGCCAGTCGGCCTCCAGGAAGCGCCGGAACAGCAGCCAGGCGTCGTAGCGCATGGCGTCGATGACGATGAAGTACACCGGCCGTTTCTGGCCCAGGAAGGGGAAGACCACCCGGGGCAGGATGTCCGGGGCCAGCAGGGGCCGGCCGCCCTCGTCGGCGATCCAGTCGCGGTAGTTGTCGATGACGAAGCGGGCGAAGTGGGCGTCGTCCTCGCGCAGCAGTTGGTGGTGCAGGTCGTAGAGGTCGCGGTCCCGGGCGCTCTCCAGGGCGATATCCCACTTGACCAGGCTGACGTAGCGCTCCAGCCAGTCGTCGGGGTCGGCCAGCTCGTCCCGGGAGCTGTCGAGCTGGCGCAGCTCGGTCATGTAGCGCTGGACCAGGCTTTGGGCCTCCAGGGCCCGGGCCTCGAGGATGCGCTTGAGCACGCTGACCAGCTGGCTGGGCTTGACCGGCTTGACGACGAAGTCGTCGGCCGCCAGGCCGTAAGCCTCGTTCATCAGCTCCTCCTGCTCCCCCTTGGTGACCATCACCACGGGGAGCTCGGGGCGGATGCGCTTGAGTTCGGCCAGGGTCTCGGTGCCGGTCAGGCCCATCATCTGCTCGTCGAGGAGGACGAGGTCGAAGTGCTGCTCCAGCACGGCGCGCAGGGCGTCGTCGCCGTTGGTGACCCCGGCCACCTCGTAGCCCCGGCGCTTGAGGTACAGCACCTGGGAGCGCAGCAGCTCGATCTCGTCATCGACCCAGAGGATCTGCTTCTTCATCGGCGGCTCTCTTCCAGGATCCCCCGGTTAACGTTACGGACGGCCCGCCGGTTTCAAATCTGTCCGGCCGGGGCGAGCTCGATGGTGAAGGTGGTGCCTTCGCCGAGGCGGGAATCGACACTGATCCGCCCGTGGTGGTAGTCGCTGATGATCCGCTTGGCCAGGGTCAAGCCCAGGCCCCAGCCGCGGTGCTTGGAGCTCTTGCCGGCGTCGAAGGCGTGACGCCGCATGTGGCGGGTCATCCCCGGGCCGTCGTCGGCGATCTTGATCACGACCAGGTCGCCCCGGCGTTCGAGGGTGACCTCGATGGAGCCCACCGGGGTGCTGACGCCGGGATCCAGGGCCTGCTCGACGCGGCGCTCCCGGGCCTCGCGGGTGCGGGCGCCGGCCTCGGCAGCGTTGCGGATCAGGTTCTCCAGCACCCAGCCGAAGAGGATCGGGTTGAGGGGCACCGGCGGCGTGTCCTCCAGCCGCGTCTTCAGGGCGACGTTGGCCAGGCTGATCCGTTTCCGGCAGTATTCGACGGCCTCTTCGACCACGGGCCGCGGGTTCAACGGCTCCAGCTCCGGGGCCGAGCCGACCACGGCGAAGCGGTTGACGATGGCCTCCAGCCGGCCGATGTCCGAGGCCAGCTCGGGCAAAACGTCGGGCAGGCTGGCCGGGTCGTCCTTGAGCAGCTCCAGCCAGCCCAGCAAACTGGAAACCGGCGTGCCGAGCTGGTGGGCCGTCTCCTTGGCCAGACCGACCCAGATGGCCTGCTGCTGGGACAGACGGAAGCGGTGGTTGGCGTACAGCCCCAGCCCGCCGAAGAGGATGATGAAGCCGATGCCCACGCCGGGCACCCAGGCCAGGGAGCGGATGAAGTCGGGCAGGCGGTAGTGCAGGCGGAACAGCTCGCGCTCGAAGACTTCGCCGGTGGCTCGGTGGGTCTTGCGCTGGACCAGGCTGACCGGTTCGTTGGCCTCGTCCATCTCCTTGGCGATGCGCAGGATCTCCAGGCGGGAATCGCTGTCGACGGGTTTGAGTCCGCCGGGCATGTTGCGCGAGGTGACGATCCGGCCGTCGACGGTGGTGACGACGGCGGGAAAGTCCAGCATCCCGCGCAGGCTCTCGACGATCTCGTCGAGCAGCCCCTGGGGGACCTCGGTGGCCGAGAGGATGGCCGACGAGACGTCGGCGTAGGCCAGGGCGACGCTGCGGTACTCGTCCTCGAGGCGGTTGATCAACAGGTTGGAGTAGACGAACAACCCGACGCCGACGAGGACGAAGAGCAGGATGAAGTACAGGGTGATCCGCCGTAGAACCATCTCAATCGCCCGGGGGGGTCTCCAACAGCAATCCGGCCTCGCGCTCGCAGGTCGCCGCCAGCTCGCTGAGGTGGCCGACCAGACCGGCGGGCTCGACGACGACGGGCAGGTCCAGGGCCAGGTACAAGCGGCGGCCGTCGGGGTGCAGGGCGTACTTGTAGCCCGCCAGGGCGAAGCTGCGCTCCAGGGCCCGGCGGGCCAGGGCAGCGCCCAGCAGGGGCGGGGTTTCGCCGTCGGCCGGGGCCGGCAGCTCCACCAGCAGGGCGCTCAGGAACAGCCGACCCTCGTCCAGATAGACGGTGATCCGCCAGTCACTGCGCCGGCCGGCGTAATCGACGTACAGGCGTCGGGGCTCGGCGGGATCGCTGGTGACCGTCAGCCCGGCCTCTTCGAGGGCTTGCAGGTATTCGACGGGGGCGGGCGGTTCCGCGTCGGTGGTCGGGGGCGTCGCGGCGGTCGCGGCGGCCAGGGCCGCGATGAGCAGTACCGGCGCTGCCGACCGCTGCTTCATGCTTTGGGGAAACCTCATTCCGGCGTCGCCTCAGGGAAAGACCGCCAGTCCGCGCAGCTCGCCCTCGACGGGCGCCAGCAGCTCGATCCGGCCCGCGGCCGAGGTGCCCAGCCGGCGGTAGATACCCGGACCGGCCTCGAGTTCGGCATAGAAAAGAACGCTCTCGTTGTCGGTTTCGACGATCGGGAACAGCTCGTCGCCGGGCTCGTCGGTCAGCCGGCGCAGTCCGCTGTTGTCGACGTTATAGAGGAACAGGTCGTAATCGCCCAGTCCCTCCGGGGAGTCGGGATGGATGACGCCGCCGCGGTTGGAGGCGAAGACCAACCAGCGGGCGTCGTGGCTCCAGGAGGGTTGGATGTTGTCGGCGTGGTCCTCGACGAGGCCGTCGAACAGCTTGACACCGTGGTCGTAGCGCCAGATGTCCCGGCCCGAGGAGACGGCCTCGCCGGGATGGAGCTCGGCGTCGACGGTCAGGGCGAGGAAGTTGCCCCGCTGGTCCCAGCGGGCGTCGACGACACCGTTGTACAGCTCGGTGTTGACGTCCAGGGACGGAGAAACGCCCGGCTCGGTCAGGACGCGCAGCACCGGGCCGTCGGAGTCGTAGGCCAGGTAGACGACGCCCTCGTTCCAGCTTACCGGGGCCGGAAAGCGGTCGTCGATCAGATTGTGCGTCAGCTTCTCGACCTCGCCGCCGTCGACGGGGACGCGGTAGATGTCCCAGTCGCCGTCGGCGTCCGAGGCGAAGAAAACCCACTCGCCGTCGCTGGAAAAGGCCGGCGAGGTCTTGTCGCCCCCGGTGAAGGTCAGCTGTTCGGTCGTCTCCTGCGTCCGATCGAAGAGGTAGACCTCGTCGGAGACGCCCCGGGAGGCGACGTAGGCCAGGCGGGGTTCGACGTTGCCGGCGCAGCCGGCGGCGAGCAGGGCCGTCGCCGCGGCGAATACGATAAATGGCTTGCTGCGGAACATCGCTTCTCTCCAGGCTGGGGAGGGGTCGGAACTCACGCCCGGTAGCATAGCAGATTGGAGCCGGTGCGGTAAAGCGGCTCAGTCGGCGAAGGGCTGGAGACCCAGCAGGTGGTTGGAGTTCTGATCGACGAGGTAGAGCTCCTCGACGCTGCTCCCGGCCACGGACCAGGGTCGCAGGGTCTCGACGTCGGGCTCACCGAGGTGCGAAGGCGCCACCAGCTCCAAGCGCTCGCCCCGGCGACGCACCGCCCGCAGGTCGATGGTTCCCAGGTGCTCCAGGGCCGGAGCGGCGGCGGCGGGGTTGCCGCCGTAGAGGTTGTCGGAACCTGCTCCGCGGCGGACCGGCCGGGTGGCGTCGAAGAACTGCAGCCGGTTGTTGTCGCCGCCCTCGGCCACCACCAACACGCCCTCCCGGGTGACCGTCAGGTCCGTCGGGGTGCGCAGTTGGCCCGGACCGTTGCCGTAGACGTCGAGTTCACCCAGGTAGTCGCCGGCGAAGCTGTAGATGATGATCCGGTTGGCAGAGAGGTCGATGACGTACAGCCGGCCGTCGGGTCCGACGGCCAGGCGCGTCGGCTGGGCCAGGGCCGCCCCCCGGGCCGGGCGGACGCCGATCTCCAGGTCCCAGCGCCCCGAGGGGCCCCAGCCCTGGAGCCGGTGGTTGAGGGTGTCGGCGACCAGCAGGAACCCGCCGTGATGAACGACGTCCTGGGGCCGGTTGAGGCTGCCCGGGGCGTCGCCGATCTTGCCCCGGCTGTTGTACAGGTAGCTGCCGTCAGGATCGTACTGCTTGATCGTCGAGTTGTGGGTGTCGGCGATCCAGACGCCGCCGTCGTCGTCGACGGCCACGGCGCTGGGGCCGGAGAGGGCGCCCTCGCCCCGGTGATCGCCGAAGCAGATCAGCGGCGCCCGGCGGCGGGAAGCGCTCTCGCGCTTGAGGGTTTCCAGATAGGTCCGCAGCGGCAGGCGGTGGACCCGGTTCTGGTTGTACTCGATGATGAAGAGATCGCCGCGGTGTTCGTCGACGTAGTAGGGATGCAGGCGCTGGAGCCCCAGGCTCGGCCTGGCGCTCAGGTCCCAGGCCCGCAAAGTGGTCAGCCCCGCCAGTCGCCGACGCAGGAGCTGGAGCTCCTCCCGATCGCCGACGGTCTCCTCGTTCGGCCGGGGCGGTCGCTGCGGAGCGTGGCGACGCTCGATCCGGCGCGGCGGCGGCGGGTTGTCGACCAGGGTCAACTCGACGTCGGCCTCGGCGGACAAAGTTGCGGGCGCGGCGGCGCCGGAGCGGGGCTCGGTCCTGCGGCGACGGGGCTTGACGGGTTCGGGACGCCTCAGGGGTCGCGGTGTGCGCCCCGCCAGATAGACCCGGTTGCGCCCGGCGTTCTTGGCGGCGTAAACCGCCTTGTCCGCGGCGTGGAGGACGGCGGCCCCGTCGGCGCCGTCCTCCGGATAGAGCCCGACGCCCAGGCTGGCGGTGACCCGGAAGCTGATGCCCTTCTCGGGCACGGGAACGGTCTCGGCGGCCAGCTCGCGCCGGACCTTCTCGGCGATGCGGGCGCTTTTGGCCAGGTCGGCGTCGACCAGGATCAGGACCATCTCCTCGCCGCCCCGGCGCACGGCGAAGTCGCCGTCCCCCGCCGAGCGGCGCAGAACCGCGGCGGCGCTGCGCAGGGCGCGGTCGCCCACGGCGTGGCCGTAGGTGTCGTTGACCGATTTGAAGTGATCGAGGTCCAGCATCACCACGCCGTAGCGGCCGAAGCGCTCGGCGGCTTCACCGAAGCGGCGTTCCAGCTCGTCCTGACTGTAAAGCCCGGTCAGGGTGTCGAGCTGGGAGAGCTTGTCGTTGATGATCCCGGTCAGCAGCTCGACGAAGCCGCCGCAGGCCTGGAAGTCGTGTTCGCCCAGCTTGTGCGGCGGTTCGAGACCGAAGATCTCCAACCGACCGTAGAGCTGACCGCGGTGGTGCAGGGGCAGGGAGAAAACGGGGCTGCGGGCCTCGTTGCCATCCCCCGCCCCGGGCAGTTCGAGATAGCTCAACTCGGCGTCCTTGCCCGGGCTGCCCACGGGACGCTTGTCGAACAACGGGCAGTAGCGCGGATACCAGACCAGACGCGGACGGCGGCAGGCCGTGATCCGGGTCAGGTGCTCCAAAACGGCGCGGAAGACCTCGACGATGTCGTCGGAGTTCCGCGACAGCTTCATCAGCTCGGTGAACGAGCCGGCGATACTGAAGTCGTCGCTCGCAGCCACGTCCCTAGCTTACCACGAGCGACCGTCGCAGACCAGGGGTTGCTCGACCGCCGTCTTGACCGGCGGCGGGCGCCGTGGTAGGGTTTTGCCGTTGGGCAAACCCACGCGAGCCCCGTCTCGACAACAATGGACGGTCGAACCATGGGCGCCGTCAAGCGCTTCTTCACCCGCATCAAGGACTGGCTGCTGGGCAACCGGGACCCCCGGGAGATCGCCCTCGGCCTGGCCCTGGGCGCCGCGATCTCGGTCACCCCCCTGGTCGGCTTCCACGCCGTGCTGGCCGTCCTGCTGTCCTCGATCACCCCGGCCAACCGCCTGGCCGCCCTGGCCGCCACCCAGGTCGGCAATCCCCTGACCCTGCCCTTCTGGTTCTGGCTGGAGATCGAGATCGGCGGCTGGATCACCGGCACGATCATCGAGACCCGGCTGGACTTCACCAGCGTCGAGAGCGTCTTCCAGTCCCTGGGCGGCTTCCTCGGCGAGGCCGCCCTGCCCTGGATGATCGGTGCCGGCCTGCTCAGCGTCGCCGTCGGCTTCAGCGTCTACTACCTGACCATCCTCGTCGCCAAGCTCCTCCACCTGCGGATGCGCCGCAGACTGCTCGTCGAGGAGGCCCGCCGCGCCGCCGAAGAAGCAGCCGGAGAGAACGACGGCTGCTGAACCGCGAACGACCTCGACGGACGCCAGCCACGCCAGCCCCCCGAGCCGGCACGGTTTTTGCGGAGGCGAACCGTCGCCGTCGCTCCGACGGCCGCCGAGCTGCAAAAACCGTGCCGGCTCGGGGGGCGAGGTCGAAAGACGGGCCGTCGAGGTCGTTCGCGGGGTCAATGTCCGTAAGCGAGCGTTGGCCTCCACACCGCCGCGCGCCGGCGGTCTTTCACTCCGTCGCCCTGTGGTGGTAAACTGGTGAGGTTGCGTGACCGGGCGTACGCGAACCAATCCGACGCTCACGAAAGGGAGGCGCGAAATGCTGGTACACGATCACCGGACGATCGAGCGTGAGGAGGTCCAGACCGCGGGCGCCGTCGGCGTGGGCGTGCGCTGGCTGGTGACCAGGGCCATGGGGGCGCCCAACTTCGCCATGCGCGAATTCGAGGTGGCGCCGGGCGGCCGGACGCCCCACCACTCCCACCCCTGGGAGCACGAGGTCTTCGTCCTCGCCGGCGGCGGCGAGATTCACGGTGACGACGGCGCGCAGCCGATCGGTCCGGGAACGGTGGTCTTGGTGGCCCCCGACGAACCCCACCATTTCGCCAACACGGGAGCCGAGGCTCTGCGCTTTCTCTGCCTGATCCCCCATCACGATTAGCCAACGCTTCGAGGTGTCCATGGCGCGTAAACAACGAACCGGCGGGTTCTGGGACAGCCCCTGGCCCAAGGTGATCATCGTGGCGGCGGCGCTGCTGCCCCGGCTGCTGCTGTTGGGCGCCCTGGCGCCCAGCGAGTTCTTCACCGAACCGGTGATGGATTCCCAGGTCTACGACGATTGGGCCTGGACGATCGTTTCCGGGGAGTACCAGGGCCAGGCGGAGCATTACCTCAACGGCTCCTACTACATGGGGCCGCTGTACGCTTACTTCCTGACCCTGATCTTCGGGGTTTTCGGTCACAGCCTGCTGGCGGCGCGGCTGGTGGGGGCGCTCATCGGCGCGGCGACGGCCCTGCTGGTTTCCGGGATCGGCAACCGGCTGTTCGGTCGGAAGCTGGGCTTCGCCGCCGGCCTGGCGGCGGCCCTCTACCCGGCGCTGTTCTTCTACGACGCGGCCCTGCTGATGAGCGTGCTGCTGGTCTTCCTGACCGCCCTGGCGCTCTACCTGGTGCTGCGTGGGCAGCAGGGGGACCGCTGGTACCACTGGCTGGGCGCCGGGGCCTGCCTGGGCTGCTACGCCCTGGGCCGGGCCAACATCCTGCTCTTCGCCCCGGTGCTGGCGCTCTGGGTCTTCTTCAGTTTCTGGAAGAAACCGGGGGAGGACGGCGTCGGCTCCGGTCTGGGCGGGCGCTGGAAAACGGAGCGGCGGCGGGGCTTCAAGCGCGTCGTGCTGCTGGCCGCCGGGACGCTGCTCTTCGTCGCGCCGGCGACCATCCATAACGCCGTCGAGGGCGGCGAGTTCGTCCCGGTGACGGCCAACGGCGGCATCAACTTCTACATCGGCAACAACGAGCTGGCCACCGGCGAGTACGTCAACCCCTCCTGGATCGATGTCAAGCACGACCCCGGCGGACTGTCCTACGTCGAGGGCCGGCTGGGCGAGCAGTTGACCTACGGCGAGGCCTCGCGCTGGTGGAGTGCGCGGGCCGGGGAGTGGATCGCCGACAACCCGGGTCGCTGGTTGGGGCTGCTGGGCACCAAGGCCTTCCTCTTCGCCCACCGCCACGAGATCATGCAGGTGGCCAACATCCACGTCATCCTGGGCTGGGAGACGCCGTCATGGTTCTTCGGCGTGCTGTTCACCCTGGCCCTGGCGGCCTTCGTCTGGGGGCGCGAACAGCGGCGACGGATGGGCGCGCTGTGGCTGTTCCTGTTGGTTTACGCCCTGTCGATCGTCGTCTTCTTCATCACCTCGCGTTACCGATTGCCCTTCGTCGTCGTCGCTCTGCCGGCGGCGGTCTGGGGGGCGCGGGAGCTGGTCCGGCGCTCGCGGCGGGGCGGCAGGGTGTTGGTAAAAACCCTGGCCCTGGTGGTGCCGCTGTTGGTGGTGACCAACATCCCCCTGAGCTGGTTGGGGATCGAGCTCCAGGGCAACGACGCCGCCCTGGCCAACAACCGGGGCACGATCTACCTCGAGCAGGGCGCCTACCAGTTCGCCGCCGAGGAGTTCGAGCGCGCCGCCCGGGCCAACCCCAAGCTCTACGCCGTCTACACCAACCTGGGGATCGCCAACCTGCGCCGGGGGATGATCACCGAGGCCCGTAATAACTTCCGGCAGGCCCTCTCTCTCTACCCGGACCCCAAGGCGATGATCAACCTGGGCGGGATCTACCTGGAGAAGGTCCAGAACGGTGAGCGCCAGTACCTCGACGATGCCGGCCGCTACCTGGCCCGGGCCGTGGAGCTGGTTCCGGGTAACCCCAACGCCAACATTAACTTCGCCATCTACCAGTTGGCCCTGGCCGATTACGAAGGCGCCGCCGACACCCTGGAGCGCGGGTTGGTCTACCGGCCGGACAATCCGCGCCTGCTGTTCTATCTGGGCCATCTCTACGCCAAGGAGCTGGAGCGTCCGGCGCGCGCCGTCGAGCTGTTGGAACGCTTCCTGGAGACCCGGCCCTGGACCGCCGAGCACAATGTGGCCCTCTCCTGGTTGGAAGCGCTGCGCTAGGGGGACGTCGAGGTGGATGAGCTGCGGCGCGATCTGGAACGCTTTCTGCCCCCGGGGCTGGTGCGCTACGCCGTCAGCGACGCCGAGCGCATCGACGCCCTGCAGCGGGAGCTGGGCGTTCTCGAACGCCGCCACCACACCCTGGCCCTGGCCTGGCCTCTGCGCGGGGTCCTCGAGGGCGGGGGCTTTTTGCTGCCCGGAACGGTGCTGGCCGGCGATGTCGGCGCCCAGGACCACCCGACCCACCGGCGGGCCGCCGAGGTGCTGCTGGCGGCCCTCGAGGAGTACAACGGCCGGCTGTTGGCCTGGGGCGCGGGGACCTTCCTGGCCTTCTTCCCCGGAGTCACCGCCTCGGGCTCCAGCACCCAGGCCAATTATTTTCGCGCCTGCCAGACGGCCAGCGAGATGGCCGAGCTCGAGCTCCCCGGCCTGCGCCAGGCCTTGACGGCGGGGCGGGGTGGTCTGGTGGTCTGCGCCGCCCTGGAGCGCAAGCTGACCGTGCCCGTCGGTGGAGCCGTCGGCGCGGCCCTGACCCTGACCGCGGCCGCCGAGCCGGGGACGATCCGCCTGTCGACGACGATGGCCGAGGTGGTCGCCGAGCGCTTCCAGGTCGTCGAGGGCTCCGGCGGTCCCCTGTTGGGAACCATCCTCTCCGGCCGTCGGGTCAACAAGGCCCTCGTCGAAGACCAGGCCCCCGTGCCGCCCGAGCATCTCCTCGACCGCCTGGCCCAGGCGGCGGCGGGGATGGAGCGCGCCCGGCCCTGGCTGGCCCCCTGGCAACTCGAGCCCCTGGGCGCCCGCTTCAGCGGACGGCGACCGCTGACCGCCGAGGCCGTCCTGGCCCTGGCCTGGCCGCCACCGGGCGAATCGGCCAACCGCGGCGCCGCCCTCGAGGAGCGCCTGCGCGTCGAGGCCGAACTCTGCGCCAACTGGGACGGCGAGCTCTGGGGGTTGGTACCGCACCCCGACGGACTCTGCAGCGCCTACGCCTTCCCCGACGTCCGCGCCGCCGGTGCGGCGGCCCTGGCCGTGCTGGCCGAGACCGACGATCGCGGCGGGGCCATCGAGGTCGGCGAACTCTGCGATCATTACCTGCGGGGTCCCCGCTCCTCGGCGGCGGCTCCGGCGGGGAGGGCCTTGCGTTCGGCCTGCGGTGAGGCCCTGCTGGCCCCGACCGGGGAGCTGGTCTGTCATCCCGCCAGCCGGGACGAGGTCGAGCCGGAATTCGAAATCGTCCGCAGCCTCGAAGTCGCCGATCGCCCCCTGGCCGTGCTGCGCGCCGCCGCCGAGCGCGAGGAGGCCGGCCGGCCCCTGTTGGGCTGCGGCGAGCTGCTGGAGAAAACGGACGCCTGGCTGGAGGAGTTGCGCCGCGGCGGCTCCATCGTCGGCGTGGTCACCGGCGGCCCCGGAGCGGGTAAGAGCCGGGCCTGCCGCGAGCTGCGCGACCTGTTCGCCGAGCTGGGCGACGCCCACCTGTTCCGTTGCCAATCCTGGTGGGCCTACGATCCCTACAGCCTGTGGCGGCGGACCCTGCTGGCCATCTGGGGCCCCCCGGCCAGCACGGCGGCCAACCGGGCCCTGCGCGAGGCCCTCGGCGAGGCGGCCCCGCGCCTGGGCGAGTTCATCAGCCGCTTCACCGGCGGCGAGCTCTCCGAACCGCTGTGGGGCTTGAGCCCGCGCCAGAAGGGTCAGATGGCCGGCGAGCTGCTGCTGGCCGCCCTGCGCGCCCGCGAGGGCCGACCCCTGGCCCTGGTCATCGACGACGCCGACTGGCTCGACGCCGGCAGCCTGCAACTGGTGCGTTCGTTGAGCGCGGCCGGTCTGCCCCTGGCGGTGATCCTCTGCTGCCGCCGGGCCCCGGAGGAGCTGAGCGCCCAGTACGCCGAACTCCAGCCCCTCGAACCCGACGAAGCCGCCGACCTGTTCGCCGACGCCGCCGGGCGTCCCGGGCCTTTCATCGAGCGCCTGCCGCGACGGGAGCTGGTACCGGGCAAGCTGTCCCACCTGGCCGCCCTGGCCGCCGCCGGAGCCGATCCGGCCCTGGGCGCTCGGCTGTCCCTGGAGCGCCTGGGGCAGGAGCTGCTGCGTCTGGAGCCCGACGGCGAGGCGCCGCAACTGGTCTCCGTCCTGGGGCCCCGCTTCGGCGCCGGGGACCTGGCCGCCGTCACCGACGGGGTCAGCGAGCTGCGCCGCCGGCTCGAATCCAGCCGCCTGCTGGAGCGCAGCGGCGGCGAGTACGCCTTCCGCGGCCGCGCCGTCTGGCAGGCCGCCTACACCGCCCTGGAACCTCGCCGTCGCCGGGAGCTGCACTTTCGCGCCGCCCGTTTCTACCAGCGCCAGCACCGCGGCGTCGTCGCCCAGGCCGTCGCCCACTTCATGAACTGCGGCGATCCCGGTGAGCGGGTCACGGCGCTGGAGCTCGCCGGAGAGCGCGCCGCCGCCGTCGGCTCCTTCACCGCCGCCCGCCGCTACCTCCGCGAAGCCGTCGCCGCCGCCACCAACCGCCGCGACACCCGCCGCCTGATCGCCAAGCTGGCCGCCATCCACACCCACGCCCGCAACTACCCCGAGGCCGACCGGCTCTACGACAACCTGCTCGAGGAGGCCGAGGAAGCCGAGCAGCGCCAGGCCGCCGAGTTGGCCCTCGATCGCGCCGAGCTCCAACTCGCCGTCGGCGATCCCGAGATGATCGAGCGCTGGGTCGCCCGCGCCGCCGCCCTGGAACCCGAGCTCGATCCACCGCGCCGGTCCTATCTACTCGGTGAGGCCGCCAAACTGCGCGGCGACGCCGAGGCGGCCCGCGAACATCTGGGTCGGGCCGCCGAAGCGCCCACCCCCGAGGGCGCCCGGGCCGCCGTCCGCCTCGGTCGACTGCTCCTCGGGGCTGATGAAACCGCCGAGGCTCTGGAATTTCTCCGGCGCGCCGAAGCCTGGGCCCGGCAGCAGAGCCATGTGGCCCTGATCGTCGAGGCCGTCCGCCTGGCCGCCGACGCCCACGCCGCCCGCGGCGCCGTCGACGAGGCCCGCGCGGCCCTCGAACAGGCCCTCGAGCGCGAGCGCGCCCTGCTGCAGGTCCAGCCCGTCGCCGAGACCCTGAGCGCCCTGGCCGATTTCTACGCCGCCGCCGGGGAGCGCCGCCGGGCCCTCGACTGCCTGACCGAGGCCGAGGCTACCTTCACCCGCCTCGAACTGCCCGTCAAACGCCTCGACGCCCGGGAGCGCCGCGCCGCCGTCAGCGCCGACCTGGGCCGGATCGCCGTCGCCCGAGAGATCCTCGAAGAGGTGAGCGTCAAGCGCCGCGGCCTGCGCGACCGTTTCGGCGCCACCCGCTGCGCCCTGCTCGAGGGCCGCTTGGCCGCCCTGCAGGGTGACTGGCGCACCGCCAACAATGCCTACGACCAGGCCCTCCTCGGCGCCCGCGAGGTCGCCGACGAAGAGCTGATCGCCGCCGCCCGACGCGGCCACGCCCACTCGCTGTTACATCAAGGAAGACTCGCCGAGTTCGACGAAAGCCTCGGGGAACTGGAAGCCGCCGAAGCCGCCTTGCTGAGCGGCGAACTATACCGCCTGCTCTACCTCTTCGACACCGCCGCCCGGGAGCACCGCCGGACCCTCGACGCCGACCCCGACTCCCTCGAACGCCGCCTGGCCCTGGCCCTCGATCACCTGAGCGCCGGCAACAGCCGGGCCGGAAAGCGCCTGCTCGCCGAAACCGCCTGGCCGCCGGCCCCCAGACTCGAACTGGAACTCGATTACCGTCGGGCCCGGGTGCTAGTGACCCTGATCGAACACAAACCCGCCCGGGAAACCGAGCTCCAACGCTACCGCGAGCTGGCCGAAGGCGCCGACGCCGTCGTCCACCGCGCCCTGGCCGCCAAGGACGCCGCCGCCGGCCTGGTCCTCGACGGTGAACTCGCCGCCGCCCGGGAGCTCATCGACAGCGCCCTGACCCGCGAACCGCCCGCGATCGTCGGCTGGCAGTTGCAGTTCTTCGCCGGTCTGCTCGCCGGACGCGACGGCGACGCCGACGCCCGCGGCGAGTTCTTCGGCCAAGCCCTGCGTTCCCTCGAAGACTTCCGCCGCCGCCTGCCCGACGCCGAACTCCAGCGACGCCTCCAGCGCAGCGAAACCTACAACGCCCTGCGCCGCGGCTGAACGCCGGGAACCTTTGAAAAACGACGCCGGCCCGGCGCGCGGCGTCGGATACGCCCGGCGCCGGAACCGGCACGGTTTTTGCGGAGGCGCAGCGTGGCCGACGCTCCAACGGGCGCCGAGATGCAAAAACCGTGCCGGTTCCGGCGCCCCGGAGCGCCGCAGCGGCGCGGGCGTAGAGCGCTGTTTTTCAAAGGTTCCCGGCGGTTGTGCGAATAGGTCAACCCGGCCAAACCAGAGAAACCGATGGCAGCCAAAGACCCCAACGACACACCGATGATGCGCCAGTACCGTTCCTTCAAGGAGCGCTACCCGGGCTACCTGCTGCTGTTCCGGATGGGCGATTTCTACGAGACCTTCGGCGACGACGCGGTCACTGTGGCCGAGGCGCTCTCGATCACCCTGACCAGCCGGGACAAGGGCCGGGAAGACGCCGTCCCCCTGGCGGGCATTCCGATCAAGGCCTTGGATACCTACCTGCCCCGTCTGCTGCGCCGGGGCTACAAGGTGGCCCTGGCCGAGCAGCTCGAGGATCCGGCCCAGGCCAAGGGTCTCGTTGAGCGCGGCGTGGTGCGGCTCTATACTCAGGGCACCCTCTTCGAGGAGGAGCTGCTGCCCGACGGCGGGGCCAACTATCTGGCCGCCGTTCATGCCGATCGACGGGGCTTCGGCCTGGCGTTGTGCGAGTTGTCGACGGGGGAACTGCTGCTGGCGGATTACGCCGGCGGCGAGGCCCGCCGCACCCTGCTGGGGGAGCTGGCCCGCCGGCGGCCGCGGGAGTTCCTGCTCAGCGAGGCCGCCGGCTTCCTGCGCGATGAGCTGGATTCCGCCGCCGTGACCCTGCGGCCCGCGGGGGATTTCAGCCGCGCCGACGCCGAGCGCCGTCTGCGGGAGCACTACGGGGTCGGCTCCCTCGAGGGCTACGGAGCCGCCGGGTTCGGCGCCGCCTTGGGGGCCGCCGGGGCCGTGCTGGCCTATCTCGAGGAAACCCAGCTCGGCGAGCCGGTCGCCCTGCGGCCGCCGCGTCCCCTGCACGGCGTCTCGAAGTTGCTGCTCGACCGCTCGACGATCGACACCCTGGAGCTGGTCAGCTCGGCCGGCGACCGCGCCTCGTCCAAGCGCAGCCTGCTGGCCCTGCTGGATCACAGCGCGACGCCGATGGGCCGCCGCTTGCTGCACCGCTGGCTGGTGGCGCCCCTGGCCCGCCTCGAGCCGATCATGACCCGCCAGGCCGCCGTGGCCGAACTGGCCGAGGATGCCCGGGCCCGCAAGCGCCTCGTCGCGGCCCTGAGCGGGACGGGCGATCTGGAACGCGCCGTGGGCCGGGCGGCCCACCGGCGGGCCGGAGCCCGGGATCTGGTGCTGATCCGGGAGAACCTGCGCCGGGCGCCGGAGCTGACGGAGTGGCTGGGGCGGCGCGAGGGCGCCCACTGGTCCGAACTCGGCGCCGGGCTGGAGGAACTGACGGCTCTGCGCGCCCTGCTGGAGCGCGGCCTGGTCGAGGAGCCGGGGCGGCTGGGTTCCGGGGCGGTGATCGCCCGGGGTTACGACGAGGCCTTCGATCGGGCCCTCGACGAACTCGACGAGGCCGAGGAGTGGATCCGCAATCTACAGCAAACCGAGCGCGAACGCTCGGGCGTCGACAGCCTCAAGGTGGGCTTCAACAAAGTCTTCGGTTACTATCTCGAGATCCCGCGCTCCCGCTCCGACGAGGTTCCCGAGCACTACATCCGCAAGCAGACCCTGGTGGCCGCCGAACGCTTCATCACCCCGGAGCTCAAGGAGAAGGAGGCGGTCATCACCCGCAGCCGGGAACGGCTGGCCGGTCTCGAGGGGCGGATCTTCCGCCGCCTGCTCGAGGAGGTCGCCGGCTGGGCCGGCCCCCTGGGCGAGCTGGCCGGCGCCCTGGCCCGTCTCGACGTCATCACCTCCCTGGCGGCGACGGCCGCCGAGCTGGGTTGGTGCCGCCCCGAGATCGACGAGGGTCTGGTGCTGGAGATCGAGGAGGGCCGGCATCCCCTCGTCGAGCGCCATACCGCCGGGCCCTTCGTCCCCAACGACTGCCGCCTGGACGCCGACGAGCGGCAGATCATGCTGCTCACCGGCCCCAACATGGCCGGTAAGTCGACCTACATCCGCCAGCTCGGTTTGGCCGTGGTGCTGGCCCAGGTCGGCTCCTTCGTTCCGGCCCGACGGATGCGTCTGGGGCTGGTCGACGCCGTCTACACCCGTGTGGGCGCCGCCGACGATATCGCCCGCGGCCTGTCGACCTTCATGGTCGAGATGACGGAGACGGCGCGGATCGTCAACTGCGCCACGCCGCGCAGCCTGCTGCTCCTCGACGAGGTCGGCCGGGGCACCAGCACCTCCGACGGGGTGGCCATCGCCTGGGCCGTGGCCGAGCACATCCACAACGCCGGGGGTCTCGGTGCGCGGACCGTCTTCGCCACTCACTACCACGAGCTGACCCGCCTGGTCGAGGAGCTGCCCCGGGCCTTCAACATGCAGTTGGCGGTCAGCGAGGACGGCGGCGAGGTACGCTTCCTGCACCGTGTCGAACCCGGCGCCGCCCGCACCAGCTACGGCGTCCACGTCGCCCGCCTGGCCGGACTGCCCCGGGGCGTAGTCCGGCGGGCCCGGGCCCTGCTGCGCCAGTTCGAGAAGGACCGCCTCGGCGCGCCGACGGCCCAGTTGACCCTGGCGCCGGCCGCGCCCGTCGACAACGAACCCGACTACGCCTGGTTGGCGGCCGAGCTGCGCTCGGCGAACCCCGACGCCCTGACGCCCCTGGCCGCCCTCAACCTGCTGGCCCAGTGGCGCGGTCGCCTGGAGGCCGACGGCGGCGACGATGAAGGAAATCAGCCCGCCGGCGGGTAGACATCCACCTGCAGCACGTCGTCGGTGTCGGCGTCCAGCCAGATCTCCGCCGTCTTCTCCAGCCCGCCGTACTCATCCTCGGCGTAGTACCACAGCAGGGCGTAGTTGTCGACGCCCGCGCTCTGGTCGTTGAAGTCGGCGGTCACCGTCAGCAGGCGGACGTCGATGTCCTCCTCGTTGAGACCTTCGTCCAGCGCCGCGGCGTCTCCGGCGTTGATCCAGGACTCGGCGTCCTCGTAACGCGGCACCGTCTCCCACTCCGGTGAGGCCGGGGCCGCCTGGCTGAAGGTCGTGCCGTCGTAGTCCACCCGGACCAACAGACCCGCGTAACCGTCGCCGAAGTGGAAGGTGAAGCAGGAGTCCTCGTGGGAGACGATCCGACCCTCGTCATCGAGGCGACAGCCGTAGATCACCTGGAGCTCGCCCTCGGACAGCTCGGCGTCGCGGACATCCTCGGCCCTGTCGCGGGCCCAGCCCAGACTGTGGGGCGGCGGCGGGACGTACTGCGATAGATCGCAGGCCGCCGCGGTCAACAGGACGGCTGCAACAACAATTACCAACCAACGCTTCATGCTTTGTCTCCCGTGTTGCGGCTGTTTCGCCGTTGGACCGTTTAACCATTATAGCCGAACAGACCCCGGGTTGCCGAAAGGAAGCCATGCTGGAACTCGAAGACCTGAGCGAGGTGCTGCGCCGCGCCGCGGAGGAACCCCAATCCTTCCAGGGCTTTCTGTTGATCAAGCAACGCACAGTCAAGATGACCAAACGCGGCGATCCCTTCCTCCATCTCACCCTGGCCGACGCCACGGCGGCGGTCACCGGCGTGGTCTTCGCCGACCACAGCGCCTACGAGACCCTGCGCGATCCGGAAACCGTCTTCATCGCCCTGCGCGGCGTGGTCGAGAACAACCCGACATACGGGATGCAGCTCGTCATCCGCGAGGCCCGGCCGGTACGCGATGCCGATCGGGAACTGGGATTCGACGAGTCCCGCCTCGTACCCTCGACGCCCTACGACATCGACGCCCTCTGGCGAGAGGCTCTCGAACTGGTGGAATCGATCGCCGAAGAGGCCCTGCGCGAGGTCGTCCGCGAGCTGCTGACCGCGCACGAGGAACAACTGCGCCGCGCCCCCGCGGCGCGGACCATCCACCAGGCCTACCGCGGCGGCCTGCTCGAACACATGGTCTTCGTCGCCCGGGACGCCCGTTATTACGCCGACAAGTACCCGGAACTCGACGCCGACCTGCTGCTGGCCGGCGCCCTGCTCCACGACATCGGCAAGCTCGTCGAACTGGACGACGGTCCACCCTACGACTATACCGACGCCGGACGCCTGATGGGACACCTCTATCAGGGGGCGCGGATGATCGAGGAGGCCGCCACGACCGCCGAGCTCGAAAACGACAAGACCATGCAGCTCGTCCATCTGATCCTCTCCCACCACGGCGAGCGGGAGTACGGCGCCGTCACCACACCCAAGACCCGGGAGGCCGTCCTGCTGCACTACCTGGACAACATCGACGCCAAGCTGGCCATCTTCCGCCGCTACGTCGCCCAGGCCGGACCCGGCAACTGGACCGAGCCCGCCTGGGAGCTGGGACGGGCCCCGCTGTGGAAAGGCGGCGACGACTGAGCGCCGCCGAGACCCCGGAAAAGGAACCGCCGCCGCGTCTCTAACGACACGGCGCGGGACCGTCGGAACTGGCACGGTTTTTGCGGAGGCGGACCGTTAGCGTCAGCCGTAACGGCCGCTGAGATGCAAAAACCGTGCCAGTTCCGACGGAGGCGGCGAGCCTTATCAACTCTCGCGCATTCCCTTTTCCGGGGTCTCCGCGGCTCGCGCAATAGCCAACCGGGAGGGCTCAGGCCCTCCCGGTTGGCGTACTGGATAACAACTCGGACGCGACGGGCGTCTAGCCGTTGTGTTCGGCGTTGCCGCCCCACATCGCCCAGTCGGTCAGGTCGTCGTCGCCGGTGTCGAAGCCCACCAGGGTGCCGTAGTCGGTGCCCACGTAAACCCAGCCGTCCCACAGGGCGGGCTGGAAGCGCACGGGCTCGCCGATCTCGACCCGCCACAACAGCTCGCCGTCGTCGGCGTCGAGGCAGATCACGTAGCCGTCTTCGGTGCCGATGACGAGCTTGTCGTCGGCGAAGGAGGGCGGAGTGAGCATCCGGCCGCCCAGGCGTTCGCCCTCCGGCTCGTAAAAATACTCGAAGAGCACCTCGCCGGAGTCGATGTCGGTGCAGATGACGGCGTCGCCCTGAGAGGCCCAGGAGCGGTCCCCGCGGACCACGGGCCGCGATCCCTGGTAGGCCCAGACGCCGGAGACGCTGGACAGACCCACGTTGCCGGCGGCCTGGTGCAGTTGGGCCGTCTCCGGGGCGGCGGCGAAACCGACAGAGGAGTCGGCCGCCGCTTGTTCTTCGTGGTAGGCCTGTTCGGCGTTGTAGGCGTGGCGCAGGTAATCGGCCTTACGTCGCTGCCACAGTTCTTCATTGGTGCGGGTACCGGTCTTGTCGTCGAGGCGGGCCAGGCCCTCGTAGGCGAGCGTACCGTACTCGTCCTCCTCGTCGCCTTCCTCGCGCTGGCTGACGTAGATCTCGCCGTCGGCGATCCAGGGGGCGCTGGTGGCCAGCAATTGTTCGCTGAAGATCTCGGCCCCGGTCGCCAAATCCAGGCGGTAGACCGTGCCCTCGAGGCAGGTGAAGTAGACGGAGTCGTCGTCGATGATCGGGGCACTGAGCACCTCTCCGATGATGGGGACGTCCCAGATCTTGCGGCCGCTCTCCAGCTCGCGGGCGGTTATCCGATGACCGCCCTGACCCGGATAGGTCATCACGATCCGCTTGCCGGTGATCGCCGGCTGGGCCATCAGCGGGTCGCCCAGCCATTCGCCCCAGACCATCTGGCCGCTGGCGGCGTCGAGAACGTAGAGGATGCAGCTTTCGGTATTGAAGGCCACCCGGCCCTGATCGAAGACGGCAGCGGTGGGACCATCGTCGCCGGACTTGAACATCCAGGCCGCCGCGCCGTCGTCGGCGTCGAAGGCGTAGAACTCGTAGGAGCCGAAACCGCCGCCGACGTAGACCAGCCCGTCGCCAACCGCCGGGGTGGCCAGAGGCCGGCCGCCGGGAACGGCGAGCCGCCAGCCCTCACCGTCGAGGTCCGTCTCGAAGCTCTCCACGACGATAGCCAGCTCGTCACCGGCAAGGACCGTCTCCGCGGCCGCCTGGGGTACATCGGGGTCACCGTAGTTGTACTCACCCAGCGCACTCTGCTGCGTAATATCGGGCATGCTCTGTTCCAGGTAGTCGTCGGCGGCGATAGCGACGACGGTAGTCAGCACGGCCGGGACAACCAACATCAACCAGCGCGGTTTATCCATCGGAAACCTCCGGGGCTTGGTGGAAGGGACGTTGTTTATCTACGCCGTGGGGTCGGGTTTGGTTGCAGGGCCGCGGCGGGAGCATGCGGTCCGCGCCGGCGTCAATCCAGACCTGGTTGAAGGTGGTTTGCGGCGGCTTGGCGATGCGGCCGCCGGAACCGGCACGGTTTTTGCATCTCGGCGACCGTTACTGACGATGATAACGGTTCGCCTCCGCAAAAACCGTGCCGGTTCCGGCGGCGCGGTCCAGAGTTGTCGGTGTCGGGTCTCTGGTGGCGGGGTCTGGATTGACGCCGGCGCGGGGCCGGGATTATTGAGCCGGTCGTTGAGTCGGGGGCGATGAAGGCGTCGAGGGGTTTAATCGGTCATTTCGTCGATCTCGTCCCAGTCGGGCCGGGCGGCGATATAGTCCTGGATCAGCTCGCGGGCGCGTTCGGCGTCGCCGCGCAGGACGTGGATGGTACCCCAGTAGCCCTTGGCGGTGGTGAAGATGCCGTCGAACCAGGGTACGTAGTTGCTAATGATGTAGTAGGGGATGTTGTTTTGTTTGAGCAGGCCGGTCAGCAGGCGGGCCTGCATCTCGTTGGCGGCGCGGTGGACCTCGTCGGTGGCCATCGCCCGGCCGAGGCGGTGCTGGTGCCAGTCCTCGGGTGGGCCGTCGTCGAGCTCCGCGGCCATTTCGGCCAGTTTTTCCTCGAGTTCCCAGGGGTCGTAGAAGCGGCCGCCGTCGTAGGGTTGGTAGACCAGTTCCTGGTTGTCGGTGAGGACGAAGGGTGCTTGGGCGACCTCGGCCAGGTAGATCAGCAGCTCGACCAGTTTGAGCTGCTCGAGCTCTTCCCCGGCGGGCGGGGCTTCGTCCTCGCCGGCGTAGCGCCAGAGGCTGGTTTTCTTGCGGTAGTAGTCGAGGACTGCCGGGGGCGGTTCGAGGCTCTGCAAGTGCTCCTCGAGTTCCCTGTCGCGCAGGAATTCGAGGGCCAGACCGGGAGCCCGACCGCGCAGCTCGCCGAGGGGGTTTTCGACGTCCCCCAGGTGACGCAGGAGGTATTCGGGGTCGACGACGATGCGTACGCTGTCCATGGCGGCCTTTCCGGGGGCGGTTCAGTTACAGTTTAGCACAACGGGGGGGAGATGCGCCGCCGCTCTTGCGGGCCGGGGGCGCGGGGGTTACAATCGGAGGGTGGACGGCAAGCTGAAAGAAACCCACCGTCGCGCCGACGGGCGCCCCCTGGGCCGTCGGCTGGGCTGGATTCTGTTGCTGATCGGGCTGGGCCTGGCCGCCTACCTGCTGTTGGGCTCGAAGAACAGCATCTTCGAGCTGCGCGAGCTGCGCGAGGAGAAGGCGGAGTTGCTGGAGCGCCGTCGGGAAGCCGAGCGCAGCCTGGAGCGTTACCGGGAGCTGCTGGAGCGGCTGGAGACCGACGACGCCTTCCTGGAGGAGCTGGTTCGGGAGCGCCTGGGTCTGGCCGCTCCGGGGGAACGGGTCTATGTTATCATCGATAAAACCTCGGCGGACGGGGAGAACACGGAGGGCGCTGACGCCGCCGATCCCGCCGGTGGGGATTGACGTGAGGTGAAAGAGTTGCAAGGGCGACTCATTGGATTGGAGGACGGCGTGGCGTCCCGTCGCGGTCGGACGGACCGCGGCGGCGCCCGGGAACCGCTGCCGGTCGGGCATCGCATATTCCGATTCGCCGACAACCGTTCCCCCGCTTCCACAAAGGATTGACCATGGGCAAGAAGAACCGCAAGGGCTCCGTCGAGAGCATTACCGATATCAACGAGGACTTTTCCGCCTGGTACGTCGACGTCGTGCGCCAGGCCAAGCTGGCCGATTACACCTCCCTCAAGGGCTGCATGGTCATCCGGCCCTACGGCTTCGCCCTGTGGGAGAACATGCGCGACCATCTGGACAAGCGGATCAAGGATACGGGTCACGTCAACGCCTACTTCCCGCTGTTCATTCCGGAGAGCCTGCTGCAGAAGGAGGCCGACCACGTCGAGGGCTTCGCTCCGGAGGTGGCTTGGGTGACCCACGGCGGCGAGAAGGAGCTCGAGGAGCGGGTCTGCGTCCGACCGACCTCCGAGGCGATCATCGGCAGCATCTACTCCAAGTGGATCCAGTCCTACCGCGACCTGCCCCTGCTGATCAACCAGTGGGCCAACGTGGTCCGTTGGGAGAAGGTCACCCGGCTGTTCCTGCGGACCACGGAGTTCCTCTGGCAGGAGGGTCACACCTGCCACCGCACCGAGCAGGAGGCCATCAACGAGGCTCTCAAGATGCTCGAGGTCTACGAACGCTTCTACGAGGAGGATCTGGCCGTTCCCGTGCTCAAAGGGGTCAAGAGCGAGGCGGAGAAATTCGCCGGCGCCCGCAGCACCTTCTGCGTCGAGGCCCTGATGCAGGACGGTAAGGCGTTGCAGGCGGGCACGACCCATGATCTGGGTCAGCACTTTGCCAAGGTGTTCGATATCAAGTTCCTCGACGAGGACGAGAGCGAGAAGTACGTTCACCAGACCAGTTGGGGCGTCAGCACGCGTTCGGTGGGCGCCCTGGTGATGACCCACGGCGACGCCCGCGGTCTGCGCCTGCCCCCGCGGGTGGCTCCGACCCAGATCGTCGTCGTGCCGATCCTGTTCGACGACACCCGAGAGGACACCCTCAGCTATTGCGCCTACGTACTGGAGTGCCTGGAGGGCTACCGGGTGGAGTTCGACACCTCGCCCAAGAGCCCGGGCTGGAAGTTCGCCGAGGCCGAGCTGCGCGGGATCCCGCTGCGGATCGAGGTCGGCCCCCGGGACATCAAGCAGGATCAGGTGACGATGGTGCGTCGCGATACCGGCGAGAAGCGTCCGGTGCTGGTCGAGGATCTGGAGCGGATCGTCGGCGAGACGCTGGAGGACATCCAGCAGAAGTTGTACCAGCAGGCCCTGGAGTACCGCCAAGCCCACACCTGGAGCGTGTCCGGCCTCGACGAGCTGGCCGAGCGTCTCGAGGAGCAGCGCGGTCTGTACCACGCCCCCTGGTGCGGCAGCCCCGAGTGTGAGACCGCGGTCAAGGATCGCACCAAGGCCACCATCCGCTGTCTGCCCTTCGAGCAACCCGAGGACAAGGGCGTCTGCCTGGTCTGCGGCGCCGAGGCCAAGTGGGACGCCGTCTTCGCCCGGGCCTATTAGCTCCTTCGGTGCGTTCGTTTTTTACGACCCCGCCCGCGGGCGGGGTTTTTTGCGGCCGCTCCCGTACCACGGCGGCGGTGTCGTCCCTCCGCGGCCGGGGGCCCACCGGGTCTGCCCCCGGCGCGACACCGGCCCGGCACGGTTCTTGCGATGACGACGGACCCGGCCGGGTCCGTCGTCGCAACAACCGCGCCGGGCCTTTGGCTTGGGCGTTGTTCACTGGTGCGGGGCGTTGCAGGGGCTCGGTCGTCTGTTATAATCAATAGGCAACCGCAGGGGAAACGGCTATGCTGACCATCGGCTGGACGGGGGGCGTCTGCGCGGGCAAGACGACGGCCCTGCGCTGCCTGGGCGAGATCGCCGCCCTGGAGGTTCTCGACGCCGACGCCCTGGGTCATCACCTGCTGCGCGAGGAGGGGATCAGGGGGCGGGTCGTCGAGCTGCTGGGCGCCGAGGTCCTGGGGGCCGACGACGAGCTGGACCGCGGCGCGGTCGGTCTGCGGGTCTTCGCCGACCGGGCCCTGCTGGAGCGCTTCAACGCCCTGGTGCATCCGCCCTTGGTGGAGCGCATCGGCCGGGCCGTCGCGGCGGCCCGCGAGCGTCCGCCGCGGGGGCGGGAGGCCTTCGTCGTCGACGCGGCGTTGATCTACGAGTGGGGCATCCAGGACCTTTTCGACGTCGTGGTGGCGGTGCGCGCCGTGTCCGGCCTGGCCCTGCGGCGGTTGAGGGAGCGGGGTCTCGACGAGGACGGAGCGCGCCGGCGGATGGCGGCCCAGTTGCCGGCGCAGAGCAAGGCCCGGCGGGCGGACTTCGTCGTGGTCAACGACGACGACCTGACGGCCCTGCGGCGGCGGGTGCGTTTCCTCTGGGAGCATCAGTTGTACGAGCTGCGCCGGGAGCGGGGAACGGTGGACGACGATGGCTGAGCGGTTGCGTGACAACCAGGCCGAGCTGCGGCGGCGCGTGCGCCGCGCCCGGGTGGTGCCGCTGATCCGCACCCGGGAGGCCGCAACGGCCCGCCGGGTGGGCGGAACGTTGATCGCGGCCGGCGCCACGGTCCTCGAGGTGGCGTTGACCTGCCCTGATGCCCCGGCGGTCCTGCGGGCGCTGTCGCCGGCGGACTGCCTGGTCGGCGCGGCCAGCGTGGCGGACGAGGAGTCCCTGCGGGCCGCTCTGGAGGCCGGGGCGGACTTCGCCGTCAGCGCCCACCTCGATCGTCGCTTGATCGAGGTTTGCCAGGCGGCCGGTCGGCCCTTCATCCCCGGGGCGGCGACGCCGACGGAGATTTGCGCCGCCGTCGAGTCCGGCGCCGAGCTGGTCAAGGTCTTTCCGGCCCGACAGCTCGGCGGACCGGCCTACCTGCGGTCCCTGCTGGGTCCGCTGCCCGGTCTGCGCCTGCTGCCGGCGGGGGGGATCGCCCTCGAGGAGATCGACGACTATCTGGCGGCCGGCGCCTGGGGCGTCGTCGTCGGCAATGCTCTGATCGGCGCCGCCGAGCCGTCCGCGGCCTACACCGAGCTGCAGCGCCGCCTGTCCGCGGAACGGTCCGGCGCGGGAGGTGGATCGTGACGAGGCTGGTGCCGTTGCTGCTGCTGTGTTTGTCGACGGTCGTTCCCGCCCAGGCCGTGTCCGTCGAGGAGCTGGTCATCCGCCCCGACGGCGAGATCGTCCTGGAGCTCAACCTCAATGAGGACGGGGCGGGGTACTTCTTCCGCGCCGAGCTGGAGTGGTGGACCTGGGCCGGCGAGCGCGGCTACCGCGAGCTGGAGTACGGCCGGCGCCATACCCGCTTCAGCGGCCCGACGGGACCGCTGACCATGGGTGAGCTGTCCCGGTTGACCGGCGGGGCGTCCATCAAGCTGGCCGTGATCACCGTCACCCTGGTCGACGACGCGGGCAACCGCGTGCGCGAGGAGTACCGGTGGCGGCCCTGAGGCCGGCGGACGAAGCCGCCCCCGAGGCCCTGCCCCTGCGCCTGGGAGCCGGGCTGCCGCCGTCGGCCGCCGAGCGGCCCTGGGTGTTGGTGGAGAGTCACGCCGGTGAGACCCACCCCGGCGCCGCCCACCTCGAAGACCTCTCGCGGGAGCTGGCCGACGCCCTGCTCGGGGCCGGACTGGCCCCCTACCGGGCCCACTGCACCGATCTGTGTGACGGCGTGGCCCAGGGCACCCCGGCGATGGGCCTCTCCCTGGCCGGGCGCGAGCTCTACGCCCTGGCCGCCGAGCTCCACGCCCGCGGCGGACACGCCGTCGCGGCGGTCTTCGTCGCCGCCTGCGACAAGGCCCTGCCCGGTCAACTGCTGGCCGCCGTCCGGCTGGACCTGCCCTGCCTGGTCCTGCCCGGCGGGGTGATGCCCCGGGCCGCCGGCGACGCAACCCTGGCCGACGTCGGCGACTGGGCCGCCGCCCGGCGGCGCGGCGCCCTGGGGCGTGAGGAATACGAGCGCCGACGCCGGGGCGCCTGTCCCGGACCCGGAGCCTGCGCCTTCCTGGGCACGGCGGGCACCATGCAGTGCCTGGCCGAGGGCCTGGGGCTGGCCCTGCCCGGCAGCGCCCTGCTGCCGACGACGGGTGGCGAGCTGACCGTCGCTCTGGGGCGCGTCGCCGAGCGCCTGCCCGGCCTGCTGGCGGACGGACCCACCCCGCGCCGCCTGCTCGACGCCCGCTCCCTGCGTAACGCCGTACGCCTGACCGCCGCCCTGGGCGGTTCGACCAACGCCCTGCTCCACCTGGCCGCCCTGGCCCGGGAGCTGGGAACGCCCTTCGAGCTGCGCGCCGTCGACACCCTCTGCGCCGCGGTGCCCCGCCTGGTCGATCTGCGCCCCGCCGGACGCCGTCCCACAGACCGCTTCCATCTGGCCGGCGGAGTGCCCGCCGTCGTCGAGCGCCTGCTCGAGCTCGGTTGCTGGGAGCCGGAGGCCCGGACCGTCCTCGGCGATTGGCCGACGACCCTGGCTCGTTGGCGCGAACGCGACGAGCCCGGCGTCCGCCTGCGTCTGTTGGATGAACTGGGCGAGACGCCGACGGATTATCTGGCCCCGGCGCGGGAACCCTTCGCCCCCGGCGGCGGATTGCGCGTCCTCTTCGGCAATCTGGCCCCCCGGGGCGCCGTGGTCAAGGCCGCCGGTCTCGAGCGTCGGCTCGTCGCCGGACCGGCGCGGGTCTTCGCCGGCGAGGCCGCCGCCCTGGAAGCCGTGGCCGCCGGGGCGATCGCTCCGGGCGAGGTCCTCGTCCTGCCCGGCCAGGGACCCCGCGGCGCCGGAATGCCCGAGCTCTACTACCTGACCGCCGCCATGCGCGAACATCCCCGATTGAGCGGCTCGACGGCCCTCGTCACCGACGGCCGCTTCTCCGGCGCCACCAGCGGACCCTGCGTCGGCCATGTCTGCCCCGAGGCTGCCGTCGGCGGTCCCCTGGCCCTGGTGCGCGACGGCGATCCCGTGCGCGTCGACCTCGAGGGGCGCCGCCTGGAGCTGCTGGTCGAGCCGAGTGAACTGGAGCGCCGCCGGGCGACACCCCCTGCGCCCGCCCCCGCCGCGGGCCGACTCGGTCGCCTGTACCGCGCCCTGGCCCGCCAGGCCGACGAGGGGGCCGGTCTCGACATCCCCGCCTGACGAGGTGACAACGTGCGCTACGAAGAGATGCGGACAGCCTTCGAGCTGCTGCTCGGGGCCCGGCTGCTGGAGGCCCGGCGCTCGCAGTGGCACGTGCGCTTGCTGCTCGAACGCCCCGGACGTTCGGCCCTCGGCTGTCCCGCCCTCTGGTACCTCACCGGCGCCCTGGTCAACTGCGCAGACCTCGTCTACCGCCCCGCCGCCGGGGAACGACTGCTGGCCCCGGAGCGCCTGGCCGAACTCGAGCCCCGGTTGGAGGCCGTCGGCGGCGCGGATCCGACCCTCGAGCTGGCCTGCACCGACCGCGACGGTGGTCCCGGCGCCTTGAGCCTGCGGGCCCGCGGTCTGCTGCTCTACGACGCCGCCGGCGAGGAGCTGACCCTCGACGGCCTGCGGACAACGGCCCGCGAGTGCTGGGGCCGCGGGACGGAGGACGACGGGTGAGCCGACCCCTGCTGTTCACCGCCGGCGAGCTGATGCTGGAGACCCACCGGGAACACCCCGGCCATCGCTCCGTCGGCGGCGCCGCCGCCAACGCCGCCCTGGCCTTCACCCTCACCGGGGGCCGCGCCGCGCTCGCCTGCCGCCTGGCCGAGGACGACGAGCTGCCCCGGTTGCGCGCCGCCCTCGAGCGCCGCTGCCTCTGGAGTCCCGCCGTGCGCCTCGGCGGACCCTTCAACGCCGTCTACGACATCGGCGGCCGCTGCCCCTACAGCCGCTTCGGCTACACCCGCGACGGCAGCGCCGGCAGCCGCCTGACCGTCGACGACCTCGACGACGCCCTCCTCGCCGCCGCCGACGTCGTCCTGGTCTCCGGCGTCTTCAGCTCCCTCAACGACGGCGGCCGCCGCGTCGGCCTGTACCTCGTCGAGCACGCCCGCCCCGGCGCCCTGCGGGCTTACGACGTCAACCGCCGCCCCGCCCTGGTCGACGACGTCCGCGCCCGGGAGCTTTACCGCCAACTGGCCCCGCGCCTCGACCTCGTCAAGGCCGACCTCGCCGAGGCCCGCCTGCTTTGGGGGCCCGGCGGACCCGACGCCCTGCTCGCCCGGGCCGCCGAGCAGCACCACCACGTCCTGATCACCCTCGGAGCCGACGGCCTGCTGCTCCACAGCCACGGCGCGACGATCCGCCAAACCGCCTTGCCCGCCGACGAGATCGACCCCACCGGCGCCGGCGACGCCGCCCTCGGCGCCGCCCTCCACGGTCTGGCCCGCGGCGACTCCCCCGACGCCGTCGCCCGCAGCGCCGCCGCCTGTGGCGCCCGCTGCGTCACCCGCCACGGCGCCTGGGGCTACGCCGACAATCACTCACCCCACTTACTCCAACAAAGAGAAGAAGAATGAAAAGCCTGCTCATTGCTCTGCTGCTCATCGCCCTGCTGGCCCCCGCCGCCGCCCAGGTCCGCACCTTCGGCCTCGGCCTGATCGCCGGCGAACCCAGCGGCCTGTCCGCCAAACTCAACCTGTCCCAGACCAGCGCCCTGGCCTTTCATCTCGCCTGGAGCTTCAACGGCGGCATCGCCGCCGGGGCCGACTACCTCTTCCATATGCCCTGGCTGCCCAGCCCCTGGCGCCCCTACCTCGGCGTCGGCGGCCGCTTCCACATCCGCGACCGCGACCACGCCGACAAACCCGACGAACTCGAAGACGACGAGACCGAATTCCACCTCGCCGGACGCGGCCTGATCGGCTGTGAATACCTCTTCCTCGACGGCCGCCTCGGCGTGGGCCTCGAAGCCGGACTGGGCCTCGACTTCATCCCCGGCGTCGATTTCGACGCCTCCGGCGGCCTGACCCTGCGCTACTATTTCTAGCACGAGCACCCGACGACGACAGCCCGGACCCCCTTCACAGCACCCCCTTATTCTTGACACACCCCGCGCCCCGGTGTTACTTTCATTGCGCTATCAACACCCACGGGGAGCTCCCCGCAACCCCCGACAAAGACAACTTTGGTCCCCAGCTTAAAAAGGCTGCTGGCGGCTCTGCGCCGTCTGCCCGGCATCGGCGCCAAATCCGCCCAGCGCATCGGCTACCACCTCCTGCGCGCCGACGACCAACAGAGCCTCGAACTCGCCCGCTCCATCGTCAACCTCACCCGCCGCGTCGGACTCTGCTCCATCTGCGGCAACACCGCCGAGGTGGGCCGCAATCAAGAACGGGCCAAGTACGGGGGCCACGCCTTAGAAGACGGACGGACCACCCGCGAAGAACCCACCGACGAGCCGGGCCGCAATCAAGAACGGGCCAAGTACGGGGGCCACGACTTAGAAGGCGGACGGACCACCCGCGAAGAACCCGCCGGCGAGCCGGGCCGCAATCAGGGGGGGCCGCATAATGGGGGCGGATCACCCGCAGAGGCGGATTACGAGACCCCCGACGGCGGCGCGACAAGCCTCGTCTGCGACATCTGCGCCGATCCCGAACGCGACCACGGCCGCCTGCTGATCGTCGAGGAACCCTACAACGTCGAGGCCTTCGAGCGCACCGGCGTTTACGACGGCTACTATCACGTCCTGGGGGGCTTGTTCGATCCCCTCGCCGGGATCGGCGCCGAGGAGCTGAGCCTCGACCACCTGGTCGTCCGCCTGCGCCGCGGCGCCTATCGCGAGGTCATTCTGGCCACCAGTCCGACCTCGGCCGGTGAGGCCACCGCCTCTTATCTGCGGGAACTGCTCGAGCCTCTCGAACTCGAGGTCACCCGCATCGCCGTGGGCCTCTCCGCCGGCGCCGACGTCGACTACGCCGACGAGGTCTCCCTGCGCCTGGCCCTCGAGGGACGCCGCCGCTTTAGCTGAGGCTGGCGGCCGACGCGGGCGACTGGTATACTGGAGCTGTTATCACGGTGGCGGCGGTATCCCGACCGCAGCCTCCTTCGACGCCGGACGGGCCGACGCCGGACGGGCGTTTATGCGGATGATGACCCGCCTCGACCGGTAAACCAGCGTCAAACCTTATCTCAACCCGGCCTTTTCTTTACCACGTGACCCGGGAGCCCGGGAGAACGCAACCGCAGCAATCCAGCGGGCGGCGCAATCCCGGCCCCGCAAGCTCGCCGCGGAGTGGCTGAATCATGGAACACGAACAAAGCGTTGAGCTTTTCGAGGAAGATTATCAAATCATCAACCGCGTGCTGTCCCGTCTGCTGACGGAGGCCAACGCCCGCATCGTCCTGCTGGTCGACCGCTCCGGGCAGTTGATCAGCTCCCACGGCGACACCTCCAATATGGACTCCACCGCCTTCGCCAGCCTGTCGGCGGGCAACTTCGCCGCCACCAGCGCCCTGGCGAAGATCCTCGGCCAGGACGAGTTCTCCGTGCTCTTCCACCAGGGAGAGAAGGAGTCCATCCATATCTCCATCGTCCAGAGTCGGGTCATCCTGGTCATCGTTTTCGACAACCGCACCAGCCTCGGTCTGGTACGGCTGCGGGTCAAGAAGGCCCTCGAAGAGCTGTCCACCGTCTTCGAGAACATCTTCGCCAAGCTGGGCGCCTCCAGCCAGAGCCGCAGCCTGGACTCCTCCTTCGCCTCGGTCGCCGAGAGCGAGATCGATAATCTCTTCAAGGACTAACCAGCGGGCGGCGCGTCCGGCTCCAAGCGAACGCCGCCGCTTCTTAAAAGCACGGGGGATGGCTCTCGATGTCGCTGATCAACTACGCCAATAAGGAGATCAACTGTAAGATCGTCTATTACGGTTGCGGCCTGTGCGGCAAGACGACCAACCTGCTCTACATCCACAAGAAGATCGCCGCCGAGTACCGCGGCAAGCTGGTCAGTCTGGCCACCGAAACCGACCGCACCCTGTTCTTCGATTTCCTGCCCCTCGATCTGGGCAGCATCCAGGGCTTCACCACCCGCTTCCACCTCTACACCGTCCCCGGCCAGGTCCACTACGACGCCTCGCGCAAGCTGATCCTCAAGGGCGTCGACGGCCTGGTCTTCGTCGTCGACTCCCAGGTCGAACGCATCGAGGACAATATCGAGAGCCTGGAGAACCTCAAGGTCAATCTGCGCAGCCAGGGCTACGAACTCGATGACCTGCCCATGGTCGTGCAGTACAACAAGCGCGACCTGCCAAACGTCGTCCCCGTCGAGGAGCTGGAGCGCCAGATCAACCACCGCAACGACCCCAGTTTCGAATCCATCGCCACCGAGGGCGTCGGCGTCTTCGACACCCTGCGCGCGATCAGCAAGCTCATCCTGGCCAGCATCAGCCAGAAGCAATCCGTCTAGTCTTTTCATCCAGGCGACTCCGGCGACGTCCGTCGGGGAGGTAACCCGTTCCCGATGCTGGAAGAGGCACCACCCGTCCTGCGCTGAAACACTGGGGTGGATGGCCGCCCTTCCGGCCTCTTTACGCCGGACAACCGACGACCGTCAGCGTCCGTTACGCGCCGCCGAGCAACCCCAAACCCGACCGGAAGCCAACCACCGCCGACCATGCCCTTCGATGGAGACTTAAAGGATTTCGCCCTGCCCGACATCCTGCAGATGCTGCAGATGGGTAAGCGCACCGGCGCCCTGTCGATCCGGCGCGGTGAGGATATCGGCACCCTCTACTTCCGCAAGGGCGAACTCGTCCACGCCACCTTCGCCAACATGACCGGCGAGGATGCCGCCTACGCGCTGTTGAAATGGAAGAACGGCCGCTTCCGCTTCGACACCACCATCTATCCCACCCGGCGGACCATCGACATCTCCGCCACCAATCTGATTCTGGAATCGGCGCGGCGCTCCGATGAGCTGCGCGACCTGCAGACCGAGCTGCCGCCGCCGGACACCGTGCTGACCTTCGCCAAGGTCGAGGGCGCCCACGACGATATTCACCTCTCGCCCCAGCAGTGGAAGGTCCTGGCCCTGATCGACGGCGCGCGCACCATTACCGAGATCTGCGCCGTCTCGGACCAGGATGAGGTCACCGTGCTGCAGACCCTCGAGGAGATGATCAATATCGGCCTGGTCAGGCGGGTCGGGGATAACGCGGCGGGCGAGGAGGAGATCGACCTCGACGAGGAAATCGGCGCCCCCGACGATGACTGGGACCGTCCGCCGGGCTCCTGAGCCGGCACCGCCGTCCCGTTCCCCCCGCCGCCCCGCCCTTCGACCCATTTCCAGCCACCCGTCGAGTCCGCCCCGTATGAAAAACCTCTTGGCAGTGCTGAATCCGGCGCAGCAGAAGGCGGTGACCCACCGCGGGGCGCCCCTGCTGGTTCTCGCCGGCGCCGGTACGGGCAAGACGCGCACCGTCACCGTGCGCATCGCCCATCTGCTCGAAGAGGACGGCGTCCAGCCCGACGAGATCCTGGCCATCACCTTCACCAACAAGGCCGCCGGGGAGATGCGTGAACGGGTCAACTCCCTGCTGGGGGCCGAGGAGACCCGGGGCACCGCCGAGCGCATCTGGATCCACACCTTCCACGCCTTTTGCGCCCGGGTCCTGCGCCGCGACATCCACCACCTGCCCGACCGCGAGCGCGAATTCGTCATCGCCACCCAGGCCGACCAGCGCTCGATCATCAAGCGCCTGATCGGCCCGGAGCGCAGCGGCGACGTCAAGCCCAACGAGGTCGTCAGCGTCATCTCCCGGGCCAAGAACAACCTCGTCCAGGCCGGCTCCTTCCCCGCCTCCACGGCGCGGGAGAAGCGTATCAAGGAGCTGTTCCTGGAGTACGAGAGCCAGCTCCGCGACACCAACGCCCTGGACTACGCCGACCTGATCCTGCTGACCGTCACCCTGTTCCACGAGTACCCGGACGTGCTGGCCCGTTACCGCCGCCGCTTCCGCCATATCCTCGTCGACGAGTACCAGGACACCAACACCGCCCAGCACGATCTGATCCGCCTGCTGGCCGGCGCGGGCGAGAACCTCTGCGTCGTCGGCGACCCCGACCAGAGCATCTACCGCTGGCGCGGCGCCGAGCCCGAGAACATCGCCCGCTTCCCCGAAGAGTTCCCCGGCGCCCGGATCATCAAGCTACTGGAGAACTACCGCTCGACGCGCAACATCCTCAAGGTCGCCAACGCCCTGATCGCCAACAACCCGCTGACCTTGGGCGAGGACAAGGAGCTGTGGACCAAGGGCGAGGAGGGCAAGCGGGTCATCGTCTACGCCGGGCCCGACGAGTACGACGAGAGCGGCTGGATCGCCACCCAGATCTTCAACGCCGTCCACAACCGGGACGAAGGCGGCTACGACGACTATGCCGTGCTCTACCGCACCAACGCCCAGAGCCGGGTCCTCGAGGACGCCCTGCGCAAGCGCTCGATCCCCTACAACATCATCGCCGACGTCCGTTTCTACGACCGGCGCGAGATCCGCGATCTGCTGGCCTACCTGCGCCTGCTGGTCAACCCCAACGACCTGCTGTCCTTCCGCCGCATCGTCAACGTCCCCAGCCGCGGCGTGGGCAAGATCTCGGTCAACACGATGATGGAGGAGGTCGAGAAGGACCGCAGCCACCTGCCCGACGTCATCCGCCGCTGCATCGACGAGGAGCTGATCCCGCCCCGGGCCCGACGGGCCGTCGACAACCTGATGGAGCTTCTCGACGAACTGACCACCCGGCGGGCGCCCGTGGACGAACTCCTCGAGGAGCTGCTCGAGCGCATCGACTACACCGCCTGGCTGCAGAAGTCCAACGACGCCGTCAGCCGCCTGGAGAACGTCGAGCAGTTCCTGGAGACCGCCCGCGACTTCACCGCGGCCAACCCCGAGGGCAGCCTGGAGGACTTCCTCGAGGAGGTCTCTCTGACGGCGCCGATCGACAACTTCGACGAGCACGCCGGCTCGGTCTCCCTGCTGACCCTCCACGCCGCCAAGGGGCTGGAGTTCCCCGTCGTCTTCATCAGCGGCCTGGAGGAGGGGCTGATCCCCCTGGTGCGCCGGAGCTCCCGCGAGGCCGAGGCCGAGTTGCAGGAGGAGCGCCGCCTGCTCTACGTGGGCATCACCCGCGGCCAGTACCGCGTCTACCTGACCCGGGCCCTGCGGCGCAACCTCCAGGGGCGCAAGGTCTACAACCAGCCCAGCCGGTTTTTGAAGGAGCTGCCGCCGGACCTGCTCGACGACCGCTCCATCCGCGAACTCAACGTGCTGTCGACCACCGAGGACCTGCGGGCCGTCGAACAGAAGAAACAGCGCGTCAAGAAGGCCCAGAAGGGCGTCGTCTTTTCGACGGGGGATCGGGTGTGGCACGACAAGTGGGGCCGGGGGATCATCCTCTCCCGGGCCGGCGACGGTCCCAACCTCAAGCTGACCGTCAAGTTCGCCCGTCACGGGATCAAGAAGCTGGTGGCCAAATACGCCAACCTGCAAAAGATGTAAGCGGGGTGGGAGCAGTGACAGTCAAACAGATCGCCCTGGAGGACATCGAGCGCGGGATCCGCGCCGTCCTGACCGAGAAGGGGCGCGACAAGGAAGAGCTCATCCAGGGCTTCCTCGACATCCTCGGCCGGGGGATGGGGGTCAGCCGCGCCTGCTACAACGAGAAGCAGGGCCAGAGCTTCATCACCGCCCTGGAGTGGTGCAACGACGGCATCAAGCCCTCCCTGGGCCAGAAGCTGCCCGACCGCTTCATGCGCGCCCTGGTCACCGGCGACATCCACTACTTCACCCGGGAGACCGCCGCCGGGTTGCTGCCCAAGGAGCTGAAGTTCATCGCCGGCACCGTGCTGTCGATCCTGGAGTTCCTGCAGAACATCACCGCCATCATCGCCGGGCCGATCTACATCGACGGCCAGATGACCTCCGTGGTCTCCCTGGATATCTGCCGGGAGCATCGGGAGCGCAAGGACTGGAACCGGGAGCAGCTCGACTTCACCGCCAAGATGATCCGCCTGCTGGGCGACGAGCTGCGCCGCCGTCACTGGTCGGCCCCGATCAAAGCCGAGCCCAAGTCCGCCCTGTTGGTTCTCGATCTGGTCCAATCGACCAACCTGGTCCTCGACTACGGCGACGACATCTACATCGACCAGATCGATCTGTTTCACAAGGCGTTCATGGAGCACCCCTCCTCCCGGGAGCTGATCTTCATCAAGAACACCGGCGACGGCTTCCTGGTCGTCTACCGCAACGCCCGGGACTGCTTCACCGTGGCCTGGGACTTCCTGCTCGACAACCCCCTGCAGGACAGCCGGCTGCGGATCGGCATCCACTGGGGTTCCATCAAGAGCGGCGTCGGCGGCGACCCCCTGGGCGTCGAGGTGCACCGCGTCTTCCGTATCGAAGGTGTCAGCACCCGGGACCGCGTCTTCGCCACGGGCTTCCGCAAACTGCCGCCCCACGGGCGGATCATGGCCACCCAGGAGATCCTCAACCTGCTGACCAAGGAGCAGCGGCGCTACTTCCACCGCGCCGGTCGCTTCCGTCTGCGCGGTTTCGCCGAGCCCTGCCCCCTCTGGGTGGCCAGCCGCGATTGAGGCCGCTTTTCCGCCGTTGCGCTGCGCAGAAGCGGGGGGACTTTTTTTACCCCGGCTGGACGGATTAGTCGGCGGCGGCTGGGCTTGCGGGGGTGGTTATGCGCCCCGGCGTCGCGCGACGACAGCTTGATAAACAAGGCCCCCGCGGGGGCGTGACCTTTAACCGGCAAAACCATGGAGGAGCATGCTGCGCTACGAGTTCGACCACGACACACCGGCCGAGGAGATCAAGAGGCAACTCATCGACGAGGGCGTCAGCACCATCGACCTCAAGTACATCGACCTGCCCGGCCGCTGGCACCACCTGACCCTGCCCGTGGAGGGCCTGAACGAGAAGATCTTCACCAAGGGCGTCGGCTTCGACGGATCCTCGATCCCCGGCTTCCAGCGCGACGTCACCGGCGGCGACATGGTCATGCTGCCCGACAAGACCACGGCGATGGAGGACGTCTTCTGGGAGGAGCGCTGCGTCAGCTTCATCTGCGACTGCGCCGACGCCGCCACCGGCGAGCCCTTCACCGGCGACCCCCGCGGCGTGGCCAAGCGCGCCGTCGCCTACGCCAAGCAGTTCTTCGCCGCCAATGAGACGGCCAAGACCGCCGGAGCCGCCGACGGCCTGTTCAGCCCCGAGTTCGAGTTCTTCGTCTTCGACGACGTGGTCATCACCAAGCGCGACCAGGCTCTGGGCTACCGCCTGGATTGCGAGGAGGCCGACTGGAACTTCGACGAGAACGAGTTCGGCAACAGCGGCTTCCAGCTCCGCCACCAGGCCGGTTACCACGCCGTCAACCCGGCGGACAAGACCTACGACCTGCGCAACGAGATCGTCCGTTTGCTCATCGAGATGGGCATCCCGGTCAAGTACCACCATCACGAGGTCGGCGGACCGGGACAGTGCGAGATCGAGCTGCTGTTCGAACGCCTGGTCACCGCCGCCGACAACGGCATGTGGACCAAGTACATCATCCACAACCTGGCCTACCAGTACGGCCGGTCGGCCACCTTCATGCCCAAGCCGATCTACGGCGTGGCCGGCAACGGTATGCACGTCCACCAGTATCTGATCAAGGACGACGGCCACAGCGCCTTCGCCGGTGAGGACGAGACCGGCTTCAACGCCCTGGCCCGGGCCTACACCGCCGGCATCCTCAAGCACGGTCGCAGCCTGGCCGCCGTCACCAACGCCAGCACCAACTCCTACAAGCGGCTGGTCGAGGGCTACGAGGCCCCGGTCTGGCTGTTCTACGGCATGGCCAACCGCGAGGCCGCCTGCCGCGTCCCGGCCTACGCCGCCCCGGCCAAGCGCCGCGTCGAGTTCCGCTCCGGCGACGCCACCGCCAACCTGTACCTGATGCTGGCGGCGATGCTGATGGCCGGGATCGACGGCATCGAGCGCGGGCTGGACCCCTCCGCCGAGGGCTTCGGTCCCTACGGCGCCGAGGGCACCACCCGGATGGCCGAGCTGACCGGGCAGGAGCGCAAGGACCACGTCATGCCCCGCGACTTCACCCAGGCGTTGCACGCCCTGGAGCGCGACCACGATTACCTGATGCGGGGCGGGGTCTTCGACGAGCCGCTGATCGAGGCCTACCTGCGCTACAAGTACGACCACGAGCTGGCCAAAATCCTCAACCGCCCCCACCCCTACGAGCTGTTCCTGTACTACGATCTCTAGGCCGGGGGCCCGCCCGCGGGCGGGATGGAGAACCGGGACGCACGAAGACCCCGGGTCGGGGCGCCAGCTCCGACCCGGGGTTCACTTGTCGGCCGCGCTGTGCCGGCGAGGTCAACGCAAGAGCGGCCCCGCCGGGCCGCTCGTCACGGATCTCGAGGCACTTCTGTCAAACCTGCGCAATCAAGCCCGCAAGGGGTGTTATGTCATAGCCCGCACTCCCCGGCTACTCCATTCCGCCGGGGTTGGGTCGGGTCTCGGCGACCTCGATCAGGGCCAGCAGGGCGCCGAAAACCTCGTCGGCCGGATGGCGGTTGCCGCCGTGGAGCTCGGCCAGGGCGATGCCGTCGGTGGCGTCGAGGACCAGCTCGGCCAGCAGATCCGGCCCCAGGTCGCCCCGTCGGGGGGGACCGTCGGACAGGGAGGAGCGCAACAGCTCGCGCAGCCGATCCCGGCCGGCGTTGACCAGCCGGGCGCTCTCGTCGTCCCGGCCGACGGTCTGGAGGAACTCCAGGGTCCGGGCCCGGTTGCGGACGTAGCCGGTAAAATCGTTGAAGACGGCGTAACCGAAGGCGACCAGGCCGTCGATGCCCGCTGAACCGGCCTCGAGAGCCTCGGCGCACCGGCGCAGCAGCTCCGCCGCCTCGGCGCTCCAGACGGCGCGCAGCAGGTCGGCTTTGGCGCCGAAGTGCTGGTAGATCGAGGAGACGGAGAGCCCGGCGGCGGCGGCGACGTCGCGCATCCGCAGCCCGGCGACCGGGGTCTCGGCGAGCAGGCCGCGGGCGGCGGCGATGATCCGGTCCCGGGTCGCGGCCGGTCCGGCGTCGTCGGGGGAAGGGTGTGCCATGACGACCCCATTATCCCAAGGCGCGGGGGGGTTGGTCAAGGCTGCCGAACAACGGTTCGGCGCGTCGTCAGCCGCTCCGCGCTTCGCTGGACCCCTGCGGCCGAACGGCCGTTCGGTTCAGCCGCGCAGATTCTCCAGGCGCCGGCGGGCCTCCGGCACCTGCTCGAGCAGGCCGGAGATCAGCCCGCAGGGCAGCTCGGCGCACTCGGCGCAGGTCTTGAAGCCCCTGTCGATGGCGCAGGCCCGGATCTCGCATTCCGGGGCGTGACAACCCAGGGGTTGCGGCGGGCGAGCCAAGCAGCCGTCACAGGGCAGATCCGCCGCATCGATCTCGGTCTGGTAGAGCTCGCTCCACTGCCGGGCGACTTCGGCGAAGGCCGCCCGGTCGCCGGAGCGGGTGGCGATGAAGGCCGGGCATTCGGCGCATTCCAGGCCGCAGCATCCTCCGTGTTCCAGCATGCTCACTCCTTGGCCCAGACACCGAAGACGTGGCCCTCGGGGTCGCGCAGGCGGGCGTAAAAACCCATTCCGCCGCCGATGTCGGTCTTGGGGACCACCACGGCGCCGCCGGCGGCCTCGACCCCGCCCTGGACCGCCTCGATGTCGGCGACCTCGAAGTAGATCACCGGATGCTCGACGTCGGCGGTGGGCTCACCGCCCAGGTTGCCGCCCAGATCGAACATCTCCGGGCCGCCGTAGCTGGTCCTGCCCCAGCCGAGAACGTTGCAGTAGAAGTCGAGCTGGGCCCGCCGGTCCTCGGCCGGTACCTCGAACCATACGATCCGGGACATTGCCCTCCTCTCGTTGTTGTACCGCTTTGACTAGTCGCTCTTCTTGAACTGGTCCCGGGGCGCGCCGCACTCCGGGCACTGCTGGGGTCGGCAGCGCACCTTGGCGGTCCGGTGACCGCACTTGCCGCAGACGTAGACCGGCATTCCGCCTCCTCCCTATTCGACAGATGGATTGGCGTTCCACGGTTGACCGACGTATTGCTGATAGAACTCAGTGGCGCTGATGGTCTCGAAAAGGGGATCGGCGGCAAAGGCTGCGGTGGGTTTCAAGACCACGCTGACATAGTAGTCCTTGTTCCAGTCTGCGGCTACCAGAGTGATCGGGTCCGGAGCGGCGATCACCCGGGAGGCGCCGTCGGCGAAGTTGTAGATTTTCAAGCAGTTGAGGGGGTCTTGATCGTTCCAGTCGGCGGCTGCCGCCGGCTCGGTGGTGGGGCCGTCGACGAGGGGTAGTCGATTTCATCTTCGTGCATCTCGCCCAGCCGGAGCAGTATCCGGGCGTCTTCCAGGTATTCTCAAGCTCGCCCACCACATATCGACTACGCAGATGGCCTCCAGGGTGCGGCAGTCGTAGACACCGAGATTACCAACACTGGTGTCGGCCCAATAGCGGGAACCGTCCTGCCAGAGTCCGAGCTCGCCATACTTGCGCAGGGGGCTTAACCGATGACACCCTTGCCTTACGGTTAGCTGGAATCCGGTATGCGCGAGGTGATCACCCGTGGCGAGCACGAGGTGCCGCTCGTCGGGGGATCGGCTATAGCGGGCTTGGTAACCCAACTCACCCTTGGCGGCGTTGTCGATGAATGCTTGTGCGGCTGCTAACAGCGCAGCGGCGTCACTCAAACCGGCTGTCGCCTCGACCTCGGCCAGGGCCGATAAGGCTTCCCGATCGAGCAGAAAACAGCCGGGTGTCCAGCCCGTGGTGCCGTCCTCCAGGATCACTTCTCGCCAGAGTATATGCCCTCCGGGGTCGTCGACGCTATACTCGTCGTGTTCATCGACCGCGGTGACCAATTGATCCCGCCGCAGGAGGGCGATTCTGGGGCTGGTCCGAGCCCGCCGCCGGGCGTACCGGTAACTCTTCGGCCGTACAGATCAAAACCGGCGCGGTCGCGGGGGTTTTGCTTTCCCAGGAGTTAGTCGTTTGATCGACCTGTTCCACCATGCCGGTCAGCTTCAGGACGGGGAGTTCAGCGGCCCGTCATCCGCCCGCTCATTGGCACAGCCCGCGATTAAGGTATGCAGCACCAGGGCTGCTAATCGATACTGTTTCATTGATTACCTTCCCGACAGCTTGAAGCGCTGAGACGTTGATCCCGTGAGCCGCTCCGTGCCAACCGGATCGCGCTTGACTGGCGATGTGTTTCAGTTGCCGCGTTTCTCAGGGCCTGAGCAGGTGCAACGGCTACTTGCTCCACAGGCCCAGCAGGGTGCCCTCGGGGTCGGTGAACAGGCCGATCTTGCCGTAGTCCCCGCCGTCGCCGGTGTCGATCTTCATCTCGCCCATCACGGTCTTGCCGCCGCGGGCCTCGATCTTCTTCATGGTCTCCGGGATGCTCTCGACCTCGATATACAGCACCGGGACCCGACCGCGGGGGTCCAGGCCGCCGCCCAGCCCCGCGGGCGGGTTGACCAGCAGGTACTCGCCGGAGGGTTGCGTTTTCCAGCCGAACAGCTTGCCGTAGAACTCGCCCTGCTTCTCGGTGTCCCTGGCCGGGAGGTCGAAGTGAACGATGCCGTACATGGCGCTCCTTGGTGTGGTTGTGGTGGACACTGCGAGGGTTCAAGTCGGCGCCGGTCCGGGGGCTCGCGCCTCGGGAAAAACGTATCAGCGGAACCGCATGGATGACAACTTAGGATTGTACTACAGGGCGGTTTCCAGGGCCAGGGGTTTTCGTGGTTGTGCTCTGTGGATGCTTGACTTCAAGCGTCGCGTTGCGTTACACTTCCGCGGGTCCGGGGCGCCCTTCGGCGCCCGTTCCCGACGCCGGGATGGCGGAACTGGCAGACGCGCATGGTTGAGGGCCATGTGGGGGAGACCCCATAGGAGTTCAAGTCTCCTTCCCGGCACCAGTACAATCAACAAACCACCCGGGAGGCTGGAGGGCACTGGTGCGCTCGCTGCGAACGAGCGACGCCGGTTGGCTCCCGGCGGCACCCGGGGGTTTTTCTAGTATGCCCCTGGTCAAGACGGCAGCCCTGGTCCTGACGGCGCGGCCGTTGGGCGATACGAGCAAGATCGTCACCCTGCTCTCCCCGCGCCTGGGGGTGGTCCGCGCCGTGGCCAAGGGCGCCCGGCGCTCCAAGGCCCGGCTGGCTGCGGGCAGTGTGGCGCTGCGCCTGATCGACGCCCTGCTCTACCGGCGCGAGGGTCGGGAGCTGGATATCCTCTCCGAGGCCCAGGTCCAGTGGTCGCCGGACCGGCTGGCCGCGGACTGGCGCCTGTACCTGGAGGCGGGTCGGCTGACCGAGGTGGTTCTGGCCACGGCGGGGGGCGGCACGGATCCCGCCGCCGACTTCACCCTGCTGCGCACCGCCCTGGAGCTGTTGGAGGGTGGCCTCGAGCCCCGTCTGGTCCGGTTATTCCATCTCAAGGGTCACCTGCTCAACCATGGTCTTTGGCCGCGGTTGGAGGTCTGCGCCGCCTGCGGCGAAGCCATCGACGGCCCGCTGGAGCTGGACGTTGCCGCGGGTGCGGCCTACCATCCCCGGCATCGTCAAGGTCCGACCCGCCGGTTGACGGCGGGAGCCGCCAAGCTGATCGCCGGGATCCATCGCCGGGCCGTCCTGAGCGCCCGTCAGGGTGGCGAGGTCGTCGACGAGGCCCTGGGGGCCGTCGAGGCCGTGGCCGGCTACCACCTGGACCTGCACAGCCGCAATTCGACCCTGCGCCGCTCGGCGGAATCGCTGCTGGCCAGGGTTCGCGAGGACGGCCCACCACCTGCCCGCTGAGGTATCGCTCAACCGACCGCTACGGCGTTGGTCTACCGCCGCGGTCGACCTTTTCAACCGTTTCAACCCGTCGCACCACTTCCGGGGGAATCAGCATGCCCAAGCAAGTCGCCATCAACGGCTTCGGCCGCATCGGCCGCGCCGTTTTCCGCTACAATCATCGCCACGGCCTGTTCAACGTGGCGGCCATCAACGACATCACCGACGCCGCCACCCTGGCCCATCTGCTCAAGCACGACTCCGTCTTCGGCGGCTTGGACGCCGCGGTGGAGGTCGCCGGCGACCGGCTCATCGTCGACGGTAAAGAGATTCGCGTCCTGGCCGAGCGCGACCCCGCCGAGCTGCCCTGGGCCGAGCTGGGCGTCGAGGTGGTCCTCGAATCCACCGGCATCTTCCGCGACCGCGCCGGCGCTTCCAAGCACCTCGCGGCCGGCGCCGAGCGCGTGCTGATCAGCGCCCCGGCCAAGGAGCCCGACGTGACCGTCGTGCTGGGCGTCAACTTCGAGGCCTACGACCCGGCCGAGCACCGGATCATCTCCAACGCCAGCTGCACCACCAACTGTCTGGCCCCGGTGGTCAAGGTCCTGCACGACAACTTCGGCGTGGCCAACGGCTACATGACGACGATCCACTCCTACACCAACGATCAGAAGATCCTCGACCTGCCGCACAAGGACCTGCGCCGGGCCCGGGCGGCGGCGATCAACATCATCCCCACCACCACGGGGGCCGCCAAGGCCACCACCGTCGTTATGCCCGAACTCGAGGGCCGCCTCGACGGCATGGCCGTTCGCGTTCCGACGCCGGACGGCTCCCTGGTCGACCTGACCTGCGTGCTGGAGCGCGAGGCCGCCGCCGAGGAGATCAACGCGGCGATGCGCGCCGCCGCCGAGGGCGAACTGCAGGGTATCCTGGCCTACTCGACGGAGCACCTGGTCTCCACGGACATCGTCGGCAACCCGGCCAGCTCGATCTTCGACGCCGAGTTCACCAAGGCCCGGGGCAAACTGGCCAAGGTGTTGAGCTGGTACGACAACGAGTGGGGCTACTCCTGCCGCACCGCCGAGGTGATCTCCAAGCTGTGAGCGGTCGGGGGCGGGGGTGAGACGGTGATCTTCTGGCGGAAATGGCTGCGCGACTTCGTCCGCTTCGTGCTCCAGGCCCCGGCCCGGGCGCTGGCCTTCCTGGAGGTCGAGCCGGCCACCCTGACCCTGCTGGGCCTCACGGCGAGCCTGGGCGCCGGGTTCGTCGCCGCCCTGGGCAACCTGAGCGGCACCGCCTGGCTGCTGCTGCTCTCCGGCTTCTTCGACATGACCGACGGCCAGGTCGCCCGCCTCTGCGGCAAGGACTCCCCCGCCGGGGCCTTCCTGGACAGCCTGACCGACCGCCTGGCCGACGGCGCCGTCCTCGTCGGCATCGGTTACTTCTTCGCCGCGCGGGGCGAGCTGCTCTACGTCGCCTTCTCCGGCGCCGCCCTGGTCGCCTCGCTGACCGTCAGCTACGCCAAGGCCCGGGCCGAGAACCTGATCGACGACTGCGCCGTCGGCTTCTGGGAACGGCCCGAACGCCTGGTGCTCCTGGTCCTCGGGGCCTTCATCGGCCCCACGGCTCTGGGGATCGCCATGATCGTGCTGACCGCCGGCGCCCTCTGGACCGCCGGGCGACGCGCCCTGCACACTTTCCGCCGGTTGGCCGAGAGCGAAAGCGACGGCGACGAGCCGCGCTGAACTCGCCTCCCTTGCCTCCAAAGGCCGTTTCGTCGTACAATCGATTTTTCCTCTTCCCGCAAGCTCAGCAGGGGGGTCGAGCCCCATGTCCGGCGAGATCAGAACCGCCGTCGTCGGCGTCGGCAATTGCGCCAGCTCCCTCGTCCAGGGGGTCCGCTACTACGCCGAAGCCGCCGAAGGTGAAGACATCCCCGGCCTGATGCACGCCAACCTCGGCGGCTACCACATAAGCGACATCCGCTTCGTGGCCGCCTTCGACGTCAACGCCGACAAGGTCGGCCTCGACATCGCCGAGGCCGTCGACGTACCGCCCAACAACACCTACCGCTTCGCCCCGGAGCTGCCGCCCACCGGGACCATCGTCCAGCGCGGACCCGTCCTGGACGGCATCGGCAAGTACATCGCCGACCATTTCCCCATCGACGACGCCGAGCCCGTCGACGTGGCCGCGGTGCTGCGCGACAGCGGGGCCGAAGTGCTGATCAACTACCTCCCCGTCGGCAGCGAGCAGGCCACCGCCCACTACGTCGAAGCCGCCCTCGAGGCCGGCGTCGCCGTCATCAACTGCATTCCCGTCTTCATCGCCTGCAAGCCCGAGTGGCGCCGTCGCTTTGAAGAGCGCGGCCTGCCCCTGATCGGCGACGACGTCAAGAGCCAGGTCGGCGCGACCATCGTCCACCGCGTCCTGGCCAAGCTGTTCGAGGACCGCGGCGTTTACGTCAAACGCACCAGCCAGCTCAACGTCGGCGGCAACACCGACTTCCTCAACATGCTCGAGCGCGAGCGGCTGGAGTCCAAACGCATCTCCAAGACCGGCTCGGTGACCAGCAACCTCCACTACCCGCCGATCTCCGACTGCATCCACATCGGACCCAGCGACTACGTCCCCTGGCTCGAGGATCGCAAGTGGGCCCACATCCGGCTCGAGGGCGAGGCCTTCGGCGGTGTGCCGCTAAACATGGAGCTCAAGCTCGAGGTCTGGGACTCGCCCAACTCCGCCGGCGTGGTCATCGACGCCGTGCGCTGTCTGAAGCTGGCCCTCGACAACGGCCTCTCCGGCGTCCTCGAAGGCCCCTCGGCCTACTTCAAGAAATCGCCCCCCCGGCAGTACCCCGACGACGTGGCCCGGGAGATGGTCGAGGAGTTCATCGCCCGCTACGGCCATAACTAGCGGACGGCGCTTCGGGCGCTTGGTGTGTATGGCGCGTTCAACGGGGGTGTAGGCCCCCGTTGATTCGAGGAGCGCGGGACGAGATTAGCGATACCCCGCCGGCCGCCGCAATACACGATGCTCAACCACCACCGCCGGAACCGGCACGGTTTTTGCATCTCGGCGACCGTTGGAGCGGCGGCGACGGTTCGCCTCCGCAAAAACCGTGCCGGTTCCGGCGGTGACTGCGGGGCGGGGCTTTGGTGAAGACGCCGGGAGGCTGTATTGCGGCGGCCGGCGCGGCGGGGACGGATCACCGACGAGGAGGAGGCCAGATGACCGAGGAGCGTTCCAGGGACGCCGGAGCCGTCCGGGGTCGCTGTGCCCGTCATCCGGAGCGCGAGGCCGTGGCGGGTTGTCGGATCTGCGGCGACTTCCTCTGCGAGGAATGCCGCGATGCCGGCCGAGATGGTATGTGCGCCCGCTGCGCCGGCCTGGACGCCCCGGCGGGCGAGGCCGACGCCTGGGAGCGCAAGCCGGGTCTGGGGCGTTTCTTCCGGGTGATCGGCGCCCTCGTCGCCCAGCCCAAGGATTTTTTCGCCGAGCTGCCCCGCCGGGGCGGCGCCTGGACGGCCTACCTCCACGCCGTCGGTGTGCTGGTGCTGTCCGCGGCGGCGGCGACGCTGATCAACTACCTGGTCGGTCCGGCGGCCGGTGGCGCCGCCGCCCGGACCGCCTGGTTGCGCACCCTCTGGTTGGTGCCGGTCAACCTGGCCGGTCTGGCCGTCGTCGTCCTGCTGGACGCCCTGATCTGCTACGCCCTGGCCAACTTCTACGACAAGGGCGTCGGCTTGGGCGCGGTGCTGCGGGTGGTCTCCTACGCCACCGCGGCCTACGTCTTCTACCCTCTGCCGACGCTGGGGCTGCCCATCGCCGTGATCCTTTCCCTGGTCTACGTCGGCTACGGCGCCCGCCACGCCCTGGGGCTGGACGCCGTCCGCGCCGTCACCGTGGCCCTGTTGCCCCTGCTGTTGCGGGCGGCGGCGGTCTTCATTCTGGCCGGCGACCGGCTGAGCGCCGTTTTCGCCTGAGCACCTTTCCCGCCGCCGTTTTTTGTACTAGAATAGGTTCGTCACCCTGCAACCCGAGGAACAGCCATGCGCCGTCCCCTCGTTCTTGTCCTCTGTTTGCTGACGGTCAGCGTCGTCGCCGCCGCCGAGGAAGACGCCGGCACCGCCGCCCTGCCTTTCCTGCGGCTGGGCATCGGCGCCCGCGCCCTGGCCCTGGGAGAAGCCTACGCCGCCGACGCCGCCGGCGCCGAAGCCGCCGTGCTCAACCCGGCCCTCCTCGCCTCGAGCAACCGCTACCACGTCGCCTTCACCCACGACGAATACCCCGTGGACACGGCCTACGAGTTCGGCGCCTTTTCCGTACCTTTGGGCGCCGAGGCCGGTACCGTGGCCCTGGCCATCCGCTACCTCTCCCACGGCGAGATGACGCGCTACGACGAAAGCGGCGCCCCCCGGGGCACCTTCACCGCCGGCGACGCCGCCTTCGGCATCGCTTACGGCGTCGAGCTCTTTGGCGGTCTCTGCGCCGGGGTCAACCTCAACTACCTCTACTCCCGCCTCGATGACGTCACCGCCAACGGCTTCGCCGCCGACGTCGGGCTGGCCTACCGGCCCCTCGAGCGCCTGCGCTTCGGCTTCACCGCCGCCAACCTCGGGCCGGAGATCACCTACGACGAGCACCCCAGCCCCCTGCCCGCCACCCTGCGCCTGGGCGCCGCCGGCGAGGTCGTCAACGATCCCCGCCACCGCGTCACCCTGCTGGCCGACGGCGTCTATCCGCTCTACGACGAACCCTACGGCTGCTTCGGCCTGCAGTACACCCTCTACGACACCGCCAGCCTGCGCGGCGGCTACCGCCTGGGCCACGACAGCGCCACCTTCTCCTTCGGCGCCGGTGTCCACTTCTACCTCTGGGAAAGCCTACTGCTCAGCGTCGACTACGCCTACGCCGACTACGGCGATCTCGAGGTCAGCCACCTGTTCAGCCTCAACCTGGGTTTCTAGACGCGCGTCACGCCCCGTCGCGTTCGGACCGCCGAAAAACAGCCCGGGTCCGTCCTCGATGGCCCCCCAACCCGCAACGGCCGGAACCGGCACGGTTTTTGCGGAGACGGACCGTTGGCGGTGGCAGGTAACGGTCGTCGAGATGCAAAAACCGTGCCGGTTCCGGCCGCCCGGGTGTCGATCGAGTGGGTTGTGGCGACGGCGGGCTGTTTTTCGGCGGTTCCCGGCCGAGAGGCGCCCCATCCAACAGCGAGGGTTAGGTTATGCAGCGTTCGTTCCTGTTCGTGTTAATCGTTCTCGCACTCGTCGGTCTGCCGGCCTGCGATGGTGGCACTTCTTCCGATGACGGCGGCGGCGATCCCCCGGAGGACGCCTGGGTCATCGTCGTCGACAAGATGAACGACCGCCTGGTCGCCTTCGACGTCGAGGGTAACCAGACGGCCGAGAACGTCGCTCCGACGAGGCCGACGGACGCCGATCTGCAGTCCGGTTCCAACCATCTGTGGCTGGCGGACTACGCCAACGACCGGGTCAGCCGCTATGCCCTGGGCGAGGGCATCGAATTGCTGGATTCCACGGCGGAAGGCCGGGTCAACGATCCCTACACCGTTGCCGCCCTGCCCAACGGCAACTGCTGGTGCTCGGACCGGGTCAACGGAGCTTTCGTCCGCTTCAGCTCCAGCGGGGTCGAGACGGCGCGTCTGAGCGCCGGAGGCCCGACCCGGCACACGGCCTTCGACGCCGTTGGCGAGCTGGTCTGGCTGGCCGACGAGAGCGGCGGCCTCTACGCCGTCGATGCCTACTACGTCGGCGACGCGGCGGTGGCCGACGTCGCCGAGGTGACGGTCGACGGCCTGGGCATCCTGCGCGGGCTGATCGCCGACGGGCCCAACGGCCGACTCTGGCTCTCCGACATCGACGGCGATCGCGTGCTCTGTCTGAACGCCGCCGACGGGTCGATCCGGCAGACCTTCGCCGGATTGGACGATCCCTACGGTCTGGCCGTCGACGGCGAGGGCGACTGTTGGGCGGCCCTGCGCGGCGCCGGTGAGGTCGTCGAGCTGAAGGCCGACGGCACGACGGGCGCGCGCTACAGCGGACTGGCCGGTCCGGTGGACACCGCCGTCGGCTCCGACGGCACGGTCTGGGTGGTCGAGGAGAACGGCGGGGTCCTCAAGGGGTTGAAGGACGGCGCGGTGACCGTCGAGGTCGGCGGGTTGTCCCAGCCCGTCGGCGTCGAGGTCTACGAGCCTGCGACCCGCTGAGCGGCGGGGAAGACGGATGACCGCCCGGGTACAGTCAGGTGAAGGCGCGGGGACAATCCGGCCCGGGGGCCGGATTTTTCTCATCCTGCTGTCCGGGTTGCTGCTGCCGAGCTGCTGGGCGGTCTTCCACTTCGGAGCGCGGCTCCTCGGTCCGGCGGCGGGCTATCTGGCGGGGTTCGCCTTTTACTGGCTGGTCTGGTGCCTGGGGGTGCCGTCGGCGCTGCTGGGTCCTCGGGGTCTGATCGGTCTATTCAGCGAGCAGCGTCCCCTGTTCAGCCGGGCCAACGCCCTGCCGGCGGCGCTGCTGGTCTCGACCTCGCTGGTGACTCTGGTCCTCTACACCCTGCCCGCAGTGGG